>JAGOLK010000090.1 GCA_017994115.1 Clostridia bacterium
AAGAGAAGTGAAATTACTTACAAAATTCAGCACCTTGCTGTTACCGGCCGCTGTCGTAAAATCAAAGCCATATACCTTAATGAACAGAAATATCAGAAAAGACCCCGTCCCGGGTCCGAAAAAGCCGTCATAGAAGCCAAGGGAAAATGCGAATAAACATCCTTGAATAATATTTCTGCTTGTAAGCTCCTTGAACTTATCCTCACTGCCAAAATCCTTTTTGGCAATTGTATAAATTGCAGTCGCAAAAATAAGCACCAATATTATTAATCGCAGAAACTTCTGATCGATCCTCAGCGCCGTAAATACTCCTATCACTGAACCTGCCAGAGTGCACGGAACAGTGAATTTCATCAGTGGAATATGTACCTTTCCTGAGCGTATGAATGTATATGCGCTTGTAACAGCTCCAAAGGAGCTTGAAAACTTATTGGTTCCTAATGCGAAATGAGGAGGTACCCCTGCTGCCATGATTGCGGGAAGACTGATAAGCCCGCCGCCTCCGGCAATTGCATCCACCGCAGCTGCTGCAAAGCCTGCGAGGCATAATAATACAACGTTTAACACAGTTATTTCAAATTCCATTTGTAACTCCTGAATCAATATTTATGGGCCCGGCTGCCGAGCATTTAGAGCACCGTTCCCTGCTGCCGTTATTGATTTGCACTGCTTAAAAGAGGCGGTATTACTTGTTTCTTGCGGGATACTACTCCGGGCAGCATTATTGAATTCTTATCATGCTTCCCGTCAAATGCTTTGTCTATCAATTCGGTATTGCTGCCAATAAACAGCAGCTCAGTTCTTTCATTGGAAATGTCAGTAAGCATGAACAGCACCATATCAAGTTTCTTATCCCGGTAGACCTTGTCCATATATTCAAGCATCCTGTCCTTTATCACAAGAAGCTCACTGTTGTCCATAGAATATACCTGTCCTACTCCCAGCTCCAGTTCGCCCATTTTGAACTGCTTGAAATCCTGGTAGAAAATTTCTTCGGCACTTTTATCCATAAGATTTGAGCTGGCCCTGAACATAATCATTGAAAACTCATCCATATCCAATCCGGCAATTTCCGCCAGACTCTCCGCCGCTTCCCTGTCCGCCTCCGTACAGGTGGGAGATTTAAAGGCCAGAGTATCCGATAATATCGCAGAGCAAAGAAGCCCTGCCATCTGTTTGCTTATTTCCACATTATTCTCCCTGTACATATTCCGGACAATCGTCGCGGTACAACCTAAGGGCTGGTTTCTGAAGTATACCGGCCCTACGGTCTCAATATCGCCTATTCTATGATGATCGATTATCTCAAGTATTTCCGCTTCTTCAAGGCCATCCGCTGCTTGTGAACGCTCATTGTGGTCAACCAGTATCACCTGTTTTCTTGGGGAGTTAATCAATGATGCCCTTGAAAGCATCCCTATCATATTGTACTTGTCATCCACCACCGGGAAGTTTCTGAATCTTTTCTTGACCATAACTTCCCTTACGTCATCCAAATAATCATTAATATTAAAGGTGACCAGTTCCTTGGATTTCATAAACTGCCTTATAGGTATGCTTTGATTGATAAGCCTTGCCACCGTATAGGTGTCATGGGACGAAACTACTATGGCACAATTGTTGGCCTCAGCCAGTTTTTTTATAGAACTTGCTACAGGTACTCCCCCTGTTACCACGATACATTGGGCTCCCATCTCGATAGCGCATAACTGGGCCTCATATCTGTTCCCGACGATTACAACATCTTTTGGATGTATATAGCTCTCCATCAAATCCGGATTCATGGCACCGATGTGCACATTACCGTTATATACCGAGTCTTCTATATCCCCGACTAGTATTTCCCCGTCCAGCACTTCAATCATATTCCTGTACGGAGTCCTGGCCTGAGATAATATATCATTGTCATATATGTCCATAAATGAATGTGCAATATCGTCAACTGCAATTATCCCGTCCAGTGTCCTGTTGTTATGTGAAACTGCAAGGGTGGTTATCCCGCTGCTTTTCATTATTTCCCAAGCCTTTTTCAAGGATATCTCCGGTTTGACAAGCTCCACTTTTCTGATATTTATATCCTTAACCTGTGTCCTTAAATTATCTATCAGCATTGGTTCCTCGGCTTTGAAATAATTAAGCACAAAAAGTGTCTCGCTGTTTAATTCTCCTATTCTCTTCGGAAAATATACATTGCTTGATGTGATAATATTCTTAAGATTGGCATAAGCTATGGATGAGCATATGGAATCGGTATCGGGGTTTTTATGCCCTATTACTGAAATTTCCTTTTTCAAGAATGTTCCTCCTTCAGCATTGCTTTTACCTTTTCCGCGCAACACGAGATAAAGCTTTCAAAATCCTCTTGTACTATACCTCTGGCTTTTTCTATGATATTGCTGCATTTTGATATGTCAATTTCTATTCCATGCTTATAATTCATTTGTGTATTATATCTGCTTGCAAGGGTAAAGCTGTTCAGATCCTTCAATTCCATAAACTCTGTGAACCTGCAGAAGCAGTCTGATACGGACTTGTCTTTCAAACCGTAGTATCTGTCAAGATATAATGAGAGTTCTTTTATCAGGCAGTAATCCGTCAAGCCCTTATGAAATACATCCATCAGCTCCCTTTCGGATTCTGCAATATTCATTTCGATTCCCATTTCTATAAAATTATGAGCCTTCCATAGCCCGAACTCCGCAGGAATATTACAGGCTTCAATTACTTCCTTTTCTATTGCTGCCGCCTTCTGAAAGCAGTAGCCCTTATATCCGTCTCCATATTCCTCATCTCCATAGAAATCAAGGCCCCTCGGATTTACGGTATGCGTAGCCATAGCCCTTGCAAATTCAAGGTGCTCATTTCCATGCTCCTTAAGGTATTTATACAGCCCCCATCCCACATTATGGGTCTGGTCACGGGTAAGGCTGCATTTTATCACAGTATCAGGAAAAACAGACCCCAAAACAGTCATATTACTGCTGTAACCCAATACTCTCCTGCAAAACCAAATATGTGTTATCGGAAACATTAGTTCTTCCTTTCTCTTACACGGATAAATTCTTCTATATCTATATCTGCATCTACATCTATATTAATATATTTTTAACATATTATAAAGGGGCTCTTATAAATCAGTAGAATAATGCGACGTGAGACATGGGGACGGGGACATGGGGACGTTTCCCCTGTCCCACTTCCAGTGGGACACGCGAAACGTCCCCGTGTCCCCGTCCCCCGTGTCCTCGCGGCGCATTATTCTTCTACTGTGCTGCTTTCTCCGCCCTGCCCACAATCAGCTTGTATATTTCGCCGGTCAGTACCGGAACAATACTGAGGAGCAGTATCATAACCCAGTCTCTGATTCCCAATGAAACAGTCTTGAATATGGGCTGCAGGAACGGAATATACAGCACTGCAATACCAAGCACAAAAGATGTTATTGTAGCCAATACCAGTGCCCTGTTGCTAAAAATCCCAAGCTTTATGACCGGATATCGCTCAGACCTGCAGGTGAAAGCCATAAACAGCTCAACAACCACGAGAGTTGTAAAAGCCAGGGTCCGTGCAATTTCCAAATCCTTATTGTAATTGTTCAAAGCCCACCGGAAGGCTGTAAGTACAGCCGCTGTTTGGGCTATACTAAGTATCAATATTCCTGTTGAAAGGCTTTTATTCAGAATCGGCTCCTTTGTATCTCTCGGTTTTTTCTTCATTATTCCGGGCTCTCCCGCTTCGGTACCCAGGGCAAGAGCCGGAAAGCTGTCTGATACAAGATTAAGCCATAAAAGCTGTATAGGAACCAGAGGTACAGGCATATTAAACAATATGCTTAAGAAAATAATAAATATCTCTGCAATATTGCAGGACAGCAGGAAGAAGACAAATTTCCTTATATTGCTGTATATGATCCTGCCTTCTTCGACTGCCGATACTATTGTGGCAAAATTGTCATCCATAAGTATTATATCCGCAGTACCCTTGGCAACATCAGTGCCGGTTATGCCCATTGAAACACCTATATCCGCCTTCTTTAAAGCCATGGCATCATTAACCCCGTCCCCGGTCATAGCCGCAATATGCCCTCTCTTCTTAAGCATTTCCACGATTCTCACCTTATGCTCGGGAGATACTCTTGCGTACACACTGGTATTTCCAACTCTGTTGAAAAGCTCTTCATCGGAAAATTTATCCAGTTCATTCCCTGTCAGTACGCCGGAATGCTCTTCCATAAGCCCGAGCTCCGCGGCAATAGCCACAGCAGTGTCCTTATGGTCTCCTGTAATCATAACCGGTTTTATTCCGGCTTCTTTACATGTCTTTATCGCCTCAAAGGCCTCAACTCTGGCAGGATCAATCATTCCCATAAGCCCGATAAATACAAGATCCTTTTCTATCGAATCCGAGCTTATCGCTTCAGGCAGCTTATCATATTCCCTATAGGTAAAGGCAAGTACTCTAAGAGCATCTCCCGCAAACTCGCTGTTAACCTTGGCTATTTGCTGCTTCATAGCTTCGGTCAGGTCAATCACGCTGCCGTTTTGGAGCATTTTGGAGCACCTGCCGAGTATTATATCGGGAGCACCCTTTGTAAAAGACACTATTTTGTTTTGTTTGAAATTATCATGGAATGTAGTCATCATTTTTCTTTCGGAATCGAAGGGTATCTCTTCAATCCTGACATGGCCTTCATTCATTTTTGCCTTATCATAGCCTGCCTTTGCACCTGCGACAACAAGCGCTCCTTCGGTAGGATCGCCTATTATCCCCCAGAGGTTTTCCTTGGCATCTTTCTGCTCAAGGGTGGAGTCATTGCATAATACTCCTGCAGAAAGCAGGAGCTTCAACCCTGGTTCTGTCTCCGGATTGATTTTTTCGTCTTCAAATGTAATCTCTCCTGCCGGATTGTATCCCTGTCCCGATATTTTATAGATATTTCCATCCGTAAAGGCTCTCACCACGGTCATTTCGTTCTGTGTAAGAGTACCTGTCTTGTCCGAGCATATTACCGTTACACATCCAAGAGTCTCAACCGCAAGCAGCTTTCTGACTATGGCGTTTCTCTGCACCATCCTCTTCATTCCCAGTGCAAGTACAATTGTGACAACAGCCGGCAATCCTTCAGGTATTGCAGCAACTGCAAGGCTCACTGATACCAGGAACATCTCCAGGATATCGCCGCCTCTCATAAATCCGATTGCAAAAACAATGACACATATTATAAGACAGGCCAGCCCCAGCAATTTACCCAGCTCATTCAGCTTTTGCTGCAGGGGGGTTGTTTCGTCTTCAAAGGTCTGAATTGCTTCGGCTATTCTTCCAATCTCAGTATTTGTTCCTGTATTGACCACTATTCCTTTGCCCCTGCCATAGGTTACTATGGTGCTCATATATGCCATGTTGAGCCTGTCACCTATTGAAACCTCAGCATCAAAGGCCTTGCCTGCGTCCTTTTCCGACGGTACTGATTCCCCTGTAAGTGAGGCCTCCTCCACCTTAAGGTTAGAGCTTTCAATAAGCCTCATATCAGCAGGTATGCTGTCTCCCGCCTCAATAAATACGACATCCCCGGGTACAAGGTTTTTTGCGGGGATTATCTCTAT
Organism: Clostridia bacterium; assembly: GCA_017994115.1. Lineage (GTDB taxonomy): Bacteria > Bacillota > Clostridia > Lutisporales > Lutisporaceae > BRH-c25. The sequence goes on from JAGOLK010000090.1 coordinate 5,604, forward strand.
ATGCCCGCTTCTAAGGACCCTTGCATTTGGAGCCGACATCTTTTTAAGCGCTTCCATGGCCTTTTCTGCTTTTCCCTCCTGCACAACCCCCAGGACAGCATTTACAATTACTATTGCAATGATTACAATAGCGTCGGATATTTCCCCTACCATTCCGGAGACTATACTGGCGATAATAAGTGTTACCACAAGGAAATCCTTAAGCTGCTTGCCAATTTTAACCCATACCGATTCTTTTTCCTTTTCCTTCAGTTCATTATAGCCGTACTTTTCAATCCTGCCTGCAATTTCCTCTTTGGAAAGGCCTTTCTTCACATCTGCCGAAAGCTCCTCGGAAATCGCCTGAATACCCTTGTTGTACCAGTTCAGGTTCATTAAATCCCCTCCATATGATAATATTTTATTATTTGT
>JAGOLK010000091.1 GCA_017994115.1 Clostridia bacterium
CATTCTGTCCGTATTCAATTTAACCCCTCCTGGTAAAAAAAATAGTGATATAGTAGAATAATATTATAATATGCGCTTGAGAATATTATATCATAAAATTTTACTGCAATGGTATAAAGTCATGCTGTAAGGGCTTCAAAGGGCCCAAAGGGACCGGAAAGTGAGGAGGGTAAGAGATGAATAAAAGCAAAAACCGATTCAGAAAGCTTATATATTTAATCGTGGTTGTTCTTTTCATTGGGGGAAGCCTGATTCCTGCATACTGCCAGGAGGAACCCGGCAAAATGCCTTCCTTCAGCGGAGGCGCGGGAACTCCGGAGGATCCCTACCTTATATCCACGGCAGAAGACCTTTTGGCTTTTTCTGAGGTTGGATGGAATGCCGGTTATATGGAGGCATCCTATAAGCTCACCGGAAACATAGATATGGGCGAAAACACATGGAACCCTGTCGGCGTCAGCGGGCCTCCTTTTAGCGGCACTTTTGACGGTAATGGAAAAACAATAACTTTGAGAAATATTGCCGACAGCCGTAATATGGGCTTGTTCGGCGGTACGGACAGGAGATCCTCCATCAAAAATCTTACGGTCAGCGGGCAGATCAGTAAGGCCATATCATCTGAAGAAGAGGCCTGCTTCGGTTTGATTGCAGCCTGGGCGGAAGGAAGCATTGAAAACTGCATAACAGAAGGAAGTGTGGATTTGTCCGTTAACGTCCCCAGGAATTTCTATTTTGGCGGAGCTGCAGGACGCCTTTTGGGCAGGATTGATTCCATGATCAACAAAGCTGATCTCACCATAAAAATAAGCGGCGGGGACAGACTATATATGGGGGGTATAACCGGAGATGCAATGGGAAAGGAGGCCGGGATTTTCAACCTGACCAATCAGGGAAATATTACGGCGACTTTTGACGGCATAGGTGCCGTAGGCGGCCTGGCAGGATTCTGCGGATTTGGCGCAGAAGCAGAAAATCTGTTGAATCAGGGAAATGTCACTGTTATGCAGACACGGGCTCCCAACAGTTCAAGATCTGCGGCAGGGGGCATAGTGGGAGAACTGAGGGACTCCGGCATGGATAAGGCTCTGAATAAAGGCAGTATATATTTTGAGCATTCCGGCCCTTATGCGAATGAAGAGATTATGGCAGGCGGTATCGCGGGAGAGTCGGAAATAGCCGAGCTGAAAAATGTGGGAAATGAAGGCAATGTGGAAACAAAAATTGCCAGGATACAACTTGCCATTGGCATAACAAAGCCGGGAAGAGAAGTAACTATAGAAAACGCCTATTCAAGAGGAAGGATATATGCAAGCACAACCGATTCCAAAGGTGAACTTTATGTTATGGGAATTGGAGAGGAGGTTCCAACCAATAACTTCTATTTCAGCGGTACTGTCAGATTAAAAGCAGGGAAAAAGAATGAAGAGGATGGAGATGCTTTTGCCAATATAAGGCCGGGGGCAAAAACCGGCATATATAATTACTGCTATTGGGATTCCAAGTTCAGCCCATTTCCTGCTTATCCTTTTTTAAACAAAGCCGCGGCCACTTCCAAGGCAGTGAATACAGCTACAGGAAAGCTCTCTTCTCCCGTAAGCATAGGAGGCAGGCAGTACGACAACATATCAGAGGCTCTCAACGCATGGGTCGATATGCAGAAGGAAGGCTATCTCAAATGGACAAAAGGTGCGGAGCCTTCATTTGAATGGACTTTCGGATATCAAATTCCTGATTTTATGCAATATAAAAACGGAAGAGAAGGAAAGTGGCTCAACACTTCTGACTGGGCCTGCGAATGGATGGACAAGGCGGATAGGTTATCCATAATCCCTGATATCCTCCTGAATCAGGATATGGCCAGGGGCATCACCAGGAAGGAATTCAGCGCCCTGGCAGTGAAGCTTTATGAGAATCTTAAGGGCAGTAAGATTGCAGTTGACCTTGCCAGTCCATTCACCGATACCAGTGATTCTGACGTGATCAAGGCATACAGCTTGGGAATTGTGTCGGGCATCGGAAACGGGCTGTTTGCCCCGGATGCGAGCTTGACCAGAGAGCAGGCCTGCACCATGCTTACAAGAGTTTACAAAGCCGTTTACTGGGAAGGTTGGGCATTGGGAGAAGACGCGGCCTATGACCGGCATGTTCTGGACACGGCCGGAGTGGCCAAATTCAGTGACGACGAACTTATAAGCGGCTATGCCAAGGATTCTGTCTATTTCATGGTAAAAAACAATATCATAGCCGGCATCGGAAACAACATGTTCGGACCTGCTCCAAAAGAAGGACAGGAGGGCAGCTACGGCAGGGCAAGCAGAGAACAGGCATTTAAGATTGCGGTGGCAATGATAGAGAGATTTAATGAATTTAGATAAAATATATTTTAATAAAGGAGTAATGGACATATGGCTGTATTAGACTGCAGAGAGGCTGCAAGAAGCATTAAGGAAGAACTGGCAAAAAAAGTACAGCTTCTTGCCGCTGAAGGACTGAGGCCCAAGCTGGGAATAATCAGAGTCGGGGCACGCCCTGAGGATATTTCTTATGAAAAGGGGATAATGAAAAATTGTGAGTCCATAGGAATAAGCTGTGAAGTGACGGCGCTTTCTGATGATATAAGCAATGAGGGCTTCATGAAGGCCCTTGAGGCCGCAAACAGCGACAAGAGCATAAATGGGATACTGGTGTTCAGGCCGCTTCCGGCACAAATAGACGAGGAAAAGGCAAGGAATATGATAAACCCTGCCAAGGATATCGACTGTATGAATCCTTACAATCTGGCCAAGGTATTTGAAGGCGATGACTCGGGCTTTGAGCCGTGCACCCCTGCGGCGGTTATGGAAATTATCAGGTTTTTCGGAATAAACCTCCAGGGGGAGAATGTGGCTGTTATCGGCAGAAGCATGGTTGTGGGAAAGCCTCTGAGCATGATGCTGCTTAAAGAGAATGCCACTGTGACCATATGCCATTCCAGAACAAAGGATATAAGGAGCATTGTTTCCCGTGCGGATATCGTAGTGGCTGCCCTTGGAAAAGCAAGGGCCGTAGGGGCTGACTATATAAAGCCCGGAGCTGTTGTTATAGATGTTGGAGTCAATGGGGCGCCGGAAGGCGGGATATGCGGGGATGTCGACTTTGAAAAGGTGAAGGATATTGCATCAAAAATAACGCCCGTACCGGGCGGGGTAGGTGCTGTTACAACATTGATGCTTCTGAAGCATGTTGTGGAAGCAGCACAGCAAGGGAGTGCCTTATGAAAAAAATCTTTGAAGCCATGAGGTCTGTAAAATGGGAGAACAATGAGCTGATTATATTGGATCAGACAAAGCTCCCCGATACAACTGAATTTATAAAGCTGGATAAGGCGGAGGACGTATGGGATGCTATACTTCATCTTAAGGTAAGAGGCGCTCCTGCCATAGGAATAGCTGCTGCTTACGGGCTGTGTGTCGCAATGCGGGATACGGGGGCTAAAAGCCATGAGGAATTTATGACTGAATTAAAAAAGAATTCCCAATACCTTGCAAGTTCAAGGCCTACGGCGGTAAATCTTTTCTGGGCATTGAAGAGAATGGAAAGAGCAGTATTTGACAATAAAAATAAAACCGTGGAAGAGCTGAAGAAAATACTTATCAGGGAGGCAAATGCCATAAGGGATGAAGACGAAAGTATGTGCAGAGCGATAGGCGAGAATGCACTTACCCTGTTTCATGATGGAATGACGGTACTTACCCATTGCAATGCAGGGGGCCTGGCAACGGCTATGTACGGAACTGCCCTGGCTCCGATATATCTGGCAAAGGAGAAGGGTTGGGATATAAAAGTATTTGCAGATGAGACAAGGCCTCTGCTTCAGGGGGCAAGGCTTACTGCCTGGGAGCTTATGCAGGCCGGAGTGGATGTAACCCTAATCTGCGACAATATGGCCGCAGCGGTAATGGCAAAGGGTTTGATAGATGCGGTGATTGTAGGCTGCGACAGAGTCGCGGCCAACGGAGATACGGCAAATAAAATCGGCACTTATGGCCTTGCCGTACTTGCAAAGGCGCATAATATACCATTTTATACAGCAGGGCCCACATCGACTATAGATATTGAAACTCCAAGCGGGAATGAGATTCCCATTGAAGAGAGGAAGCCTGACGAAATCACATGCGGCCTGGGCAGAAGGACTGCCCCGCTCGGGGTAAAGACCTACAATCCGGCTTTTGATGTGACTCCCCATGAGCTGATTACGGCTATAATAACAGAAAAGGGAGTTGTAAGGCAGCCCTATGATGAAGGGATCAGGAAGCTATTTGAATAGAATGAAGCCACTTGTAAAGGAATTCCAATACGAGTGGCTTTAATAATCTGACGAGGGTATCATTCCTAACCCCGCATCCTATTTTTCATTTTCCAGCTTGCTGTATTCGACTGCTATCTGAGCAGCCAGCAAAGCGTTGTTCCTAACCAAAGCTATATTGGCTGCAAGGCTTTCTCCGGCTGTTATCTCCTTGACCTTGCCCAGCAGGTACGGAGTTACTGCCTTGCCGGTAATACCGTTTTTATCAGCCTCAGAAAGAGCCACTTCTATTGCTTTATCAATATTATCCTTCTGAGCTTCATGTTGCTTCGGGATCGGATTTGCCACTACAATTCCTCCGTCCAGATTCAGATCCCATTTTGTTTTCATTATTTTCGCACATTCCCGTGGGCTGCCTGCTCTCATGGGAACCTTAAATCCGCTGCTTCTGGTATAAAAGGCAGGGAAATCATCAGTACGGTATCCGATAACCGGAACTCCGAAGGTCTCAAGCCGTTCAAGGGTAAGCCCGATATCAAGTATTGCCTTTATACCGGCGCATATCACTGCAACATTTGTATTTGAAAGCTCCGTAAGGTCTGCTGAAATGTCAAAGCTCTTTTCTGCGTTTCTGTGTACGCCTCCTATTCCTCCGGTGGCAAAGACACGAATTCCGGCATACTGCGATAAAATCATTGTAGCTGCAACTGTAGTTCCTCCGGATAAGCCCATTCCTACCACAAAGGGAATATCACGCCTGCTTGTTTTGATAATATCCTTTGCTTTTGCCAGGAATTCCATTTCTTCACGGTCAAGGCCTATTTTTATTCTTCCCTTTATTATTCCCATGGTTGCCGGTATAGCTCCGTTTTCACGGATAATTTTTTCCAGGGACAGAGCGGTTTCAATATTATCCGGATATGGCATCCCGTGGGAAATTATGGTTGATTCGAGAGCAACAACTGGCTTGTAATATCTGAGGCCGTCAAGCACCGCCCTGTTTATATCAAGATAATCAGTAAAGTTGTTCATAAGCAAAACCTCCTTAATAGTGCCTTGCAGCTATAATGTGTTCAGGGTACCGGAATACTATGTAACAAATATAACATATAATGAATCTACTTTCAAAGAAGTTTGGTATAGCACAACCCATAATATAATAATATAATAATAAAAAAAGATTTGACATATGCTTTAAAAGCTGGTATTATTTTCTTTAAATATTTCTCTGCCGATTAAAGGCGGAAAGGAAATTGTGAAGATGAAAGGGATCAATATGGACAGAGTACGGTTTAACAGCACAATTTCATACATTATATCCGGAATTATCCTATTATCAGTCCTTGTACTGCTACTTAGCAGCCAGGTGTTATTGATTTCAGGCATAATTCTATTTGTCGTGGGACTGATTATAAGCCTAATTATAATTATTAGCGTGATACAGATTTTAAGCAACTTAATAATATCAAAAACGATGACAGGAAAAAGTAAACAGATTCTAATTCTTTCAGAGAGTGGAGGCTGGTGTGAATCCATAGGATGAATTTGTTGAAAGTCTTCATCCTTGAGTCGCAGGCTGAAATAGCAGTAAGCCCCGCCGGCTAAGCCGTTAAATAAAAAGAGAAGAAAATTGGATGGTACCGCGAAAGACTTTTCGCTCCAATAATGGGGCGAAAAGTCTTTTTGATTTATAAGTAAATAATTTTAGGAGGAATG
>JAGOLK010000092.1 GCA_017994115.1 Clostridia bacterium
TTAGCAGGATATTCCTGTTAAATAGCGAATTAATCAGTAAAATAAACTCCAAAATAAAAGGAGGATGAAATATGAGTTTTTTAAAAAATCTTTCGGAAAAAGTCGTTAGTACGGCAAAAGTAGTAGGTGATAAATCACAGGACATGGTGGAGGTAAGCAAGCTGAAGCTTCATATTACACAGGTTGAGGGAGATATCAAAAAACTGAAGTTCAATATGGGCGAGCTGGTTTACAATGCATTTGCTTCAGACACTGAATTCCCTGCTGAAGAGGTAACACGCATCGGAGAAGAAATAAAAGCAAAGTATGCGGAAATAGAAGAGACCAAGATAAAGATTCAGGAAGTGCAGGCTAATTAATTTGTATAACAATTGAAGACAGGGGGACGTTTCTCCTGTCCCGCAAACGGGACAGGAGAAACGTCCCCCTGTCTTATTTACTGTACAAGCTCTAAGTTCAAAGTGAAGGTGGAGGAATTTTCATCTGTTTCATATAATTCTATAGCGGCACGATATTTTTTCCCCTTCCATTCCATATCCTTGCCCACCATTGAAGTGTCTCCCTCCCAGCCGTTACTTATCAGCATATCCATATAGGCATTGGCTTTCTCCTGGTTAACACCGTCATAGGTGTAGTTGGTGTACCATATCTGTCCCGGTATACTCTCTAAAAGCTCTACTTCTCCGATTAAGGTGCCTTCTGCGGGAGGTATTATATCCGGGGGCAGTTTATCCGCAGGCCAGGATCCGACTTCTGAGGTATATATATTCATCTGTATATGATCATCCCCCTGCCAGTTGAACCTTAACTCATATATTCCCTTGGTGGCTATGGACTCACTGCCTTCCTTAACGCTCCAGCCCTGTTCCTTAAGTTTTCCTAAGTATTCGCTCAGGGCATTCTTGTCGGTCTTACTGATCTTGATGACAAAATCCTTGCTGTCTCCCCCTGAGTTGGCAATTTCTCCCCCCGTATACTCCGGAACCTCCGAAGGAACCTTATCCACCGGCCATTTTTTGTTTGTCAGTGTTTCCATAACTTCCATGGCATTATCCACTGCCTTTTGAGTATCCTCAGCTGCCTGGGCTTCTGCAGCCTTTGCTTCCGTCGCCCCGCTGTTCTGGTCTATTTCAGGCTTCCCGCCGCAGCCGGACAGCAGTGCTGCAATCAACATACAGCTGAATATAAATAGGATACACTTTTTCATGAATTATTCACCCTCTCGCCATATATTTTCAATCATTTGACCTGATACTCTCCCTGCCAGAGCACCTTTTTGACCGGTTCAGGCTTATCCGGCGTGAAGGCCTCCAATTCCTCAGGTGTTTTAACTTTAACGAAATCGCTTTGAATCTTGGCAACCTCTCCGCTTAATTTGCAGCCTCGCTGTGTCGATGCCTCTATGGTAGCGCTGCCCTCCAATCCAACCAAATTTACTTTCCCTTGAGCAGAGCCGGCAACATCGGCACTTACCACATTGCCTTTGCCGTCTACGGTCATTTCACCCTTAAGAGAAACAGATGCCTCAGCCCCAATTGCACCTCCGGCAGTACTTGCTTTGCCAACCCCCACAGTAATATCCCCGCTGTAGCCAGTAGTATCTCGGATGTGGTTTTCCACCATTTTACCGCTTACCCCGATATCGGAGCCGGGGACTTTTACATCAAGGGATACTTCTGTCTTTAAAGGATGCATCTTAATCTTTGTGAACATCAGGTTATAATTTGCTGAGTACTTGTCAAGATTCTGATATAGTTGGCTGTTTTCAGGAATCTCTCCTGCTTCGAAAGCCTGTTTGGCCTTCATGTGCATGGCAATTTTCTGGTTCTCCGCTGCATCCATTTCCTTTTGCTGGCGCTCATATGCAGCCGCTATATCCTCTGCATTGCAATCGCATTCGTAGGGATACGCTCTAATATTGATGGAATATGCATCTTCGACGTGTTGAAATGCAACCAGGATGAATTCCTCAATATCAGTTTTCAGATTTTCTTCCACCTTTGCCCTCACTGCCGGGTCTGATATAAGCAGTATATTTTTCATACACTCCACATACATGGCCTCCAGGTTAGGCTTTATGCGCTGCACATACCGGGTGCTTACAAAATTGGTAATATCCATCCACGCAGTTTCTGCCAGGTTATTCAGCTGGGGATCATAGGTTGAATGGATCTTATGCCTTTTGATGATACACGCATTACATTCACTGTATGATTTTCTATGAGACTTTCCGTGCTCCTCACTCAGTTCTATCAATTCTGCACGCATCTTTTCCTCTAAGGGCACCATCTTTCTTACTATATCCTCGCTGGCATTTCTTATAGCTTCGTTCAATTCACCAAACTGAATTGCAAGATAGGTAGTATAACTCCCCCATTTATGCTTTAACTGCAGTACGTTAAACTGCTGGGCTATGATATCAGTTGGATTTACATAATTATCCGGTTCCATAGATAAAATAAGCAACTCAGGTGCTGTCTTGGATGTAAAGTCCGATTGAGTAAACATAGCGGCAATCTGTGCGGGATCCATGTCGGGATTGCTCTCCAGCTGTCCCAGCAGCTGCTCCAATGCGTCTATATCCACCTCATCCATTCTTTTGGAATTGACCTTCTCCTCCAATGCATTCAATTCTTCACAAAAGGCTTCATATGCAGAAGTCCCCCCCTGGGAGCGAAAATTCTTAAGTGTGGAATACTGGGATAAATAATTGTAATCAGGTGCTGTATAATGGATGCTGCTTTGCAGTTGGTTTACAAGATTCCTTGCCGCCTGCGCTCCTGCCGGGTCCAGTTGTTCATAAAAATCCGAAGCCAGCACCGTTTGAAGCTTATCCATGGTTCTCAGCTTGTTTTGAGCGGCTTCATGTGAATCCCCATGCTTAACCAGAGGAACCTTCTGCTCATCTACGTTGTCTTTCATTTTCTTCAAGTTCCTGACCATGACAGACAGATTCGCACCTTCCAGCAGCTCCTTCGCCTTGGCGTTATCCCCTTTGGCAAGCCAGTAGGCAGCCATTCCTTCAATGGCAGGCATATGTCCCGGGGCGAGGTTGTATGCTGCTTCAAGCACTACCTTGGCTGAATCAAGCATGCCTCTGTCGATGCTTAAGTAACCGTAGTTCAAGAGCAGGGGCAAAGCACTTATATCTATTGTTGGCTTTGACAGCTTGAGGCCCAGGGCATACTCATAGACAGCCGACGCATCATCGGCATAAGCCTTTGATTCTTTATTAATGCCCAACGCAGTTCCCAGGGGCATCTTTAAAGTATCCTCCGAATACGCAGCTATTGCCGATGCCAGATTCCCCGCTATCGTTGCATTGCCGGTGTCAAGGGCAAAAAGGGCGGCATTAAGGGGCAGATATATGCCTTTCAGTTCGGTAAAAGCGGTCATATATGCCGAGGAAGTCAAGTACTGGGCTGCCTTTGCAGGATTCTGGGCCTTGCCCTTAAAATCCGGCTTCCAGTTAATTATTGTCGGAATATATAGCTTTTCATGGGGTGTTGCTTTTGACATCCCCATATTATAGTATTTCTCTGCTAAGGCAAGTACCTTTGCCGGATTCGGCTTCGCCAAAGCCGGGATTGCCAGCTTGATTGGCGCAGATGCCTGGGGAACCGCCGTGGCTGACAGCAGTGGATTATTCACGGCGAATACCGGAGTAATAAGGATTATCAAAGCCATGGCAAAACAAATTGCATGCTTATATACTTTCATTGTAATCTCTCCTTGTTACTGTTGTTAAGAATTGTTTTAATACTGACCGCGGTTATATTCGGTATCTCCAATCTTCAGCATACCGTTGTCCGTTCTGCTGATTTCGTACTCTGTATCCTCAAAGGGAACATCCTTGGTATCATAGCTGTCCATTGTCAAATACCAGATTTTGTGAGTGCTGAAATCATGACTGGATGCAGGCCCTGTGCTTTTTAACTGGTCGAAAAGCGTCAATTTATTGCCTGATATCCGATATTTGCCTTTAAACTCAGTACCGTTGCGCCCTCCCAATATCATCGTTGATGCAATTTTATAAAAGGTACCGTCCGCCTTAAATTCATACATTGTATCAAAGTTCACATTACCATTGGAATCACTGTATCCCCACAAACCTACCAGCCATTCTGACAATCCATTGGAGCCTGAGGCTTGTGCTGCCGGATTGTTACTCCCCTGTGTCGCTTTTATGGTGTCCATCTGCCCATAAGTCCTCACGCTCATCAGTATTGCAGCCTCCCTGGTGGCCATGCCGTAGCCGGCTGCTTCCTGTGCAGTTGTTGTCGCCTTGGGCATAAAATATCCCTTGGCATCACCTTTGACTATAGCCAGCTTTGACATGTATTTTGCCGCCTCAACCGCATAGTTGGCTATATCCTTCTGATCGGGAAAATCCGGGATACCCGCTACGCTGTAATCCCCGTTGGGGTGAATGGCCTTAATGGCACGGAACAGCATGGCAGCACACTGTTCCCGGTTAATCAAAACCTGGGGTGAAAAGGTAGTAGCACTGGTGCCTGTTGTTATGCCGAGAGCAAAGGCCTTAAGCACCTGAGGGTTTTTCGTGTCTGTAAAGGGGTTGGGAGAAGCAGGTGCAGGGCTTTTGCCTGTACTCTTCTCGTAGAGCAGAAGAGCAAGCTCGCAGAATTCTTCTCTCGTAATGGGCTTTGTCAGGTCTGCTCCCTTTAAAATGTCGGGAATCAGCCCTTCATTGTCTGCCTTTGTCAATTCCCCCGTTGCCCATTGAGAAGCCTGGCTCCAGGCGGGCATGTTGTGGGAGATCACATTGGAGAATGGGCCGTATATATTCACATCGGATGTACTGTCAATACCGGACTGCTTGTATTCCCTCAAGTCCAGGGCATATCTGGTCTTAATTTCATAGCCGGCTGCTTCAAAACTCTGTATTGTACCCTCAAAATAGTCTCTTGCCCGTATTTCAAGGTACTCCCAATTTGCCCATTCATAGTGAATTTGCTTAAAGTCCTTGTCCCCGGCTCTTCTCATCCATATCTCTGTACGCATGGAACCGGAGGCCATTGAATTCAGATCCTGGACTTCCCCCGGAACCTTATCCAGCCTTACTTCGAAATAAGGCTCTCCGCTTGGTGAGAGTTTCACTTCTGCCGACAAGAGAGTGGGTGCATGATTTATGAGCTTATTGTAATCAGCCTTTGCATTGGCAGAAAGGGTGAATTCCCTAGACCAGGGCGACAATACAGTGGTCTCTCCATAATCAAAGGATTCTGCAAAGCGCGCCCTGAAGGTGATGGAATGATTTTTCAGATAGTCCCAGCCGCCCTCGTAGAAAGCCTTCAGCTCCTCATCCTCCTGGAATAAGGATGTCATACTCCATCTTTCACTATTGATATACACTTTACCATCGACAAAGTTCATGTACATATCATCCAGTCCGTCAGGAACTGTCTTGCGTGAATCCCAGGCTGATGTATGATGCCAGCTTCCGTTGTCAATCTTGTAGTCTACCTGGAAATGCAGTAATAGGCTCTGCTTATCAGGATCCTCCGCCCGTTTTTCTATATAGCTGCGAATATCCTGAGGAAGGCCGAGGGTGAAGTATACTGAATCATTGTAGTAATGGCCTACCCCGAAGTGTTCGGGTGCGCCCAGCGTCACCGGAGCCTCTATATCCGCTGATGCCGTGACAGGCAGCCCGCAGATAAGAATCATTAATGCCAGTAAAACTGCCGGAAATTTACGTCCCATTATTATTCCTCCTTAAGTTAATTTTTTCCCTATGAGCTATAACCCAATAACCCTTATTCAAATGCCGATAACCTGTACATCCGGGCATAATTCCGAATATTTACAGCTGATGGGTAGATTACCCCGTCAGAATAGTCTACCTTCCGGCCAATCAGGCGGGGAATATATACTCTCCGCCTGTAAATAAAATTGGGATTAATCCCTACTCATCCTTTTTTTCAACTGAAATTCCCATGGATCCTTCCTTGATCATGAAGTTAAGGGCAACTGTAA
>JAGOLK010000018.1 GCA_017994115.1 Clostridia bacterium
ATTCTACGATATCCATATAATGTAAAAGGCTGGTGACTTTGTCATCAGCCCCACCCTTTTTAAAAAGAGTTTCCTTATAGATATTTTTTATGCATTTGGTGAATTATCACACAGTCTGACGTTTCTCCTGTCTCAAAAGAGACAGGAGAAACGTCCCCGTGTCTCCCCGTGTCTCACCCGTGTCCTCTTCTTCTATTGAGCCTTTTTAACCGCGTCTTCCACACTTTCAATAAATCCTTTGCTGGTTTTTGTTGCTCCGCTTATTGCATCTACATGGAGCCTCTGCCTGCTTATGATTTCTCTTGGCAGTGTCATATAGACCTCTTCATACCAACCCTTGCTTTCTTGGTGTTTGATAACTTTTATATCACTAATTTTACCTTCTGTGACATATATTTCAGTAATGATTTTTCCGGCAAAGCCCTTGGCTTCTCCCAGGTAAGTTCCATCCTTCAGGCTGCTCAGGACAATATCGCCGCTGCTTTGGCTGCCGCTCCATACCTGCGGCAGGCCAAGCCATAAAACTGCCAACAGAACCGGCATAATAACTGCATAAACTGTTATTGATACACTTTTATTTCCGATCTCGAGACGGATATCATTTTCTTTATCGGCTGTGCAGTTTTCCACACATTTCATACATCTTATGCATTCGGGGGAAATAGTTTCACTTCCGGCAGAAAGTTTTATGCCGACAGGACAATTTTTCAGGCAGCTGCCGCACCGGGTACAGTTTCTGCCGTGCTTTAGGGATAATATGCTCATTGAGCCTACAAGTGCCTGAGCGGCTCCCAATGGGCATAAATAACGGCAGAAGAACCTGGAGAGGAATATTGAAGCCAGAAAAACCCCTGCCAAAATGAAAAAGCCTGAGCTAATATCCGGAAGGTTCAAAAGTGCCCTCCAGGGAGAAAACTCTGCGATTTTTGCTCCGTATCCCAGTATTGAGATTATCAATAGCATTAACAGTATAGGATACTTGAACCATAAAGGATTGGAAGCTTTGCCGTTTTTGCCGCCTAACCGGGAAGCAAAGTCCTGAATGGCTCCTACAGGGCAAATCCATCCGCAAAAGAACCGGCCTCCAATAATGGCTGAAGCGGTCAATGCCAGAGTCAATGCCATGCTCTTGCTTATTCCTTCAAATACATATCCGCTGCCCAAAGCTGTTTCCCTGAGGGCGTTCCAGCCGCCATAAGGATTCAAATCACCTATGCCCAGGATTTTAATATCAATCAGTCCGTTAATATAAAGCCTGTATACCGATATAATAATTATAAGAAAAAGAAGTATCAAGGCCTGTACTAAGGGCCGGAGATATTTTACTTTAGTATTTACCATAGCCAATCTCCATTTTATTTTTGGACTTTGCTTATTCTCAGCACATCTTTTATTGAAATATTTCCTATTATTGCATCGGTGCGTCCCTCTGAAGGGATTAGATAAGAGCTTTCCATTTCATTTATGCTTAAAGGATACTCCTTGCCGCTCGTATCGACCAATATCAGTTCGTCATTGTTATCCAGGACCATACCTGCCTCCTCAAGGGCTTCTGCCATTTTCACTGCCTTGCCTTGGGGAAGGTTTTCTTCGCCTATCACTTTAATTATAACTTCAGGAAATATCACCGCATCTGTGGTTGTGGAGAAGTGGCTCATTTCCTTAACATTCATGCCTAACTTGAAAGCGGGACTGATATTCATAGGAGCATTGTCTCCCCCGGTTTTTATATAGTATCTGTCCCTGACTATGCTTATGGTCTCATTCTTTACAAGGCCGTCAGAGCCCGCCATGGTAAAGAATCCGTTGGGATCTGCAAAGTCAAACTTGCTGAGTATTTTTCCCACCAGGTAGGACTTGTCTTTGCTGCCGTAGTATTCGTAGTAATATGGCTCAATATCTCTTGTCAATGCCTCAAAAATATGAACATTCTGTATATCCTTGGGTGATATGTGCTCGTACAGGTCTATCTTGTTGACCATTTTGACCCAATAAACTCCCATCTCATCCGGCACTACTATTCTTACAGGTTTTTCCTCCCTTATTATTTCTTTGCCGTCAAACATGATTCCAAGTATTATATCCCTGTTTTGGATTATATCCTTGCTTATCATGGTGTAATAATTGTCTCTTCCGGTAACTCCAATAGCTTCGAAGTTATTTATGTCTATTCCGTTTTTTGCAAGCACGTCGGTGAGCAAAGGGCCGGATGCGGTTATATTTATCTTCACACCGGTGGTTCTCTGCAATATGGTCTCAACTGTGACTTGAGGAAAATCCTTAAGTTCATCAGTATTGACCCTTATGGAATTGTTTTCCGGCCAGGAAATCTGGAAGCTGTTTTCATCTTTTTCCCACATTTCCTGCAGTATGTAGTTTTCCACAGGGTCTTTTTTAACTCCCTTAGCAAGATAGTTCCAGGCGCCTATGGCGGAATTAACATTATTTAATACTGCCCGGCTGGACACACTGGCTCCTGTTACCTGAACAATATCTGTGGGCTTTTCGGGATCCAGCACCACCAGCTTAAGGTATTCCAGCAATGTCAGGCCTCTAAACCTATCGGTGAACCAGCCTTCCTTTATGGGGTCCGCATAATCAGGGGTGTCCCCTTGTTCAAGAATCCGGATTCCCGAAGTCTTTTCCTTCTCATTATCTATTACCACCAGCGTTCTTATGGTGCCTACATAGCCGGTACCGGAGGCTATAAAAGCTGAGGGAATTCCATCGATTTCGTAAACTTTTTCAATTGCCGGGAAGTTTTCCCGAATAAAGGGATCCGACAGCGCCTCTTTAATTTCGGTAATTTTGCCTGCCTTAGGAAGAATCTCTTTAATCATAGCTTTTTCTTTACGGGTATCATTCATGGCCCATAAGGCAGCTCCTACTATTATGATAAAAACTATGAGAGTGATGGTATATATCTTATTTCTGTTCATATCAATATCCTCTAATTCACTGTTATCTTTGCGATGTTTTGTACCCATTGGGGTTTGTTAACATCACCGGGCTCCTTCTGCCCTATTACCAGGCGGAAGGGGGCTCCCTTTGATGCATCATAATCTTTACCGTTCTCATGCCAGGCTATAATTACCGGGTATCTTTTATCAGGATTCTGTTCATCGATATAATCTTCCTTTAATGCCTGTTCCACAGTCATTTCAAATTCATAGCCGTCAGAGGCAATAAACTTTAATGCCGCGGCACTTTCCTTTATTCCGGCGTATTCCAAGACGGCACTAAGTTTAATTCCCTTGAAAAAAAAGTATTCTTTTGTCCCATAGCTGTTAAGGGAAAAATAATCATCCTCATAATAAGCATCGGTTATTGCTTTTAATTCGTCAAGAGTCAATGCAACCGGTTCCTTGATACCCGTACCTTCAATTATCAGGGAAGCTGTATCGGCCTGTTCAGGTTTTGAGGGTTCTTCTGTACTTTCCGGAAGCTTCTCTGCCGGTTTTGGGAGTTCAGCAGGTTTTGTTTCTGCCGATATTTCTGCAGGAACTGCTTCTGCAGGCTGTTTTTCCGGTTCTTCCTCAGGCTGCACTGCAGGCTGCTCTGTTGCCTCTGCAGCCGGAGTGGATTCCGCCGGGCCGGTACTGCAGGCAGCAGCAAAAATCAATGATAACACTATCAATAAGAATATAAGCAATAGCTTTCTTCTGCTCTTCATTGCAAACCTCCGATATAATTTTTTGGAGCAAGCAGTGTAACTGCCTGCTCCAAGTATTTTCATTTACCCATTATATCCATAAGTGTTTTGATAATTTTTGCAGTCTCGGCTCTTGTTGTACTGCCCTTGGGATCAAATATATCGCCGGGCTTTCCGTTAAGTATACCGGAGCGCTGGACTATGCTTACGGCTTTTGCAGCACTGCTGCTGATCTGGGAGGCATCCTTGAATTCAATTCGTTCATTGACCATTTCAAGCTTGAGGCTTATAGCATCGGCAAACTTCAGTATCATAACTGCCATTTCTTCTCTTGTAAGTGCCTCATCAGGATTGAAATTACCTTCTTCATCTCCTGCAGCTATTCCTTTTTCCCCTGCCCAATTGACATAGTCGGTATACCACATACCATTCGCTATATCTTTGAATATTCCTCCCTTTGCTGATTTTATATCTATATTTCCCGGAGTACCTACAAGGAGTTTTACAAATTCTGCTCTGGTAATGGCTTTTTCGGGGCTGTAGGTATCTGGGCCTGTACCGTTTGATACCCCCTTGGCAATCAGATATTCAATGTGGCTTTGTGCCCAGTGACCCTGAATGTCTGTGAAAACAGGGGCAGTACCGTCAACAATGATCTTAACGACGTTTTTCAGGCATGCACCCTGATTCAGATGCGTAATCATCCTTATAGGTCCGCCGTCATTGCCGCTGGTGTATCCGTCGCTGTTGGTGTCTGTTACCAATGGATTTCCGTTTGCCGCATAAGACAGCATTATAATTTTTCTGTCCAACCCGTCAGCTATTCCGTTTTCCAAAGCGTCCCTGCCGAATATGGACAGCACATCCTTGGAGAAACCGTCTGATGCTACAGCCTTTACAGAGGTCAGTACTGTTCCTGCCTTAAGCCCGCTTTTTTGTGATATCAGCTTCCACAGGTCAAGTCCTTCATGCTGATGTTCTCCTATATAGGTGTAGGAATCTCTCAATATTATGTCGTCCATAGCTTCAAGTTCACGGAGAGTAAACTTTTTTGGAGCCTCCAATGCCGTCCCGGAAAGCTCAAGAACAGATGTATCCAGGTATTGGCTGTAGGTTGGGCTCATATCATGCTTCCAGGAGGTTTCCGCAGAAGCATTCACAGTAATCCTTACGACGTTTTTCAGTATGCCGGAGGAATTTATGTCATCGGCTGATTTCTGGCCAACTATCAGGTACAGAGGCCCTCCTGAATTATTATATGCAGGATCGTATCCGGCAGATTCCTTATCTGCCACAAGAGGTTTGCCGTCTTCAAGGTTGGCATTGCCTGCTGAACCGGAACCATAAGCCAGTATCATTTTCAGGTTTTCTGCTTTTGCAGCACTGTTCAGGTAGTTTGTTTTCATGATGTCTGTTAATGAGAAGGTTAAGGCCTTTCCGTCCGCTGCCGTAAATACAACCTCGCTGGCATTGGATTGGAGTCCCACATCCACGGATCTCAGGAAGCTGTATAGGTCTATCCCCCGATAACGTACTTGCTGTTCAGAGGCTGCTTTCTTTATATTGTAATCTCCGGTTACTGCAAAGGACTGCTTTCCTTCTATTTCAGAGACTGTGAAGGTCTTCGGAGTGCTGAGCTTGGTTCCGGGGCCTTCAACTACCAGGGTATTTCCTGCTAATCCCTTATAAGGAGCATCTATATGAGCATATTTGTCAGGTTGAAGATTTATCTTGATTGAAGTAACGCTGCTCAGGGACTTTTTATCCGGCATTAATACCATCAAGGGGCCGCCGTCATTCTTAACATTGACCTTTTCTCCGCTTCCGTCCGTATAAGAGCTTACATAGCCCGGGGATTCCTTACCCTGAACCATGGGGGCTCCATTTTTGGCAAAGGCAATAAAGGATTTGCTTCCTGCCGTAAATATTTCATCCAGGGGCACTATAAGCTCGGAATCGGCATTTGCAAAAGTAACTGTACCTTTGGTGCCGGGGATCTGTACTTTTTCCTTCAGGAAATAACCGAGGTCTACGCCTTCATATAGGTCGCTGTATGCTTTGTCGCCCTTTTGTACCTCATAGAAGGCTTTTACTTTTGCCTTGACCCTTTCTGCATTGGATACAGCAGCTCCATATATCATGTTTTCAATATCCGTTACGGTGAAGTCCTGATTTTTCAGGGCATTTCCATCCATACCGATAACCGAAACCGCTATTTTGTTTGCGGCAAGTGCTTTATAGTTTGTATCGGGATTTCCGCTGTGGGTGCTGTAGTTTACTTCATTTCCGACAATTATTTTATCCAGCAGCTTAGCTTGCCTTGAACCGTTGGCATGGTGGTATTCTAACTTGCCCGATATTATGCGGAGAGGGCCCCCATCGTTTCCAAGGCCGCTTCTATAGCCTTCCAAGGTGTTCTTGATTACATAAGGATATCCGTTGACACCATAGGCCACTAATACCGGATAACCCTTGGATCTTAAGTCATCTGAGGCCTTGGATATATATTTTCCGTCATTCATATCGGCCGGGTTTTTCTCATAATAGCCGAATAATGAAGGATCTGCTATCTGGGCTATTGTGAACTTGTCAAAATCCTTATAGCCGTCTGTGGCAGTAAATTGAACCAGAGTATTTGAATTTTGACCCCTTGCCATGGTTTCGGGGATTCCTGATTTTTTCAGAAGTTCCCAAAGCTTGATTCCTTCATATTCATTTACATACCAATATGTTGAATTTGAGAGGCTGTATTCGGCTCTATAACCTATACCTGAGGCTGCAGGCTTTCCATTCTCGTATTGTACCATGTCCTCCAGCTGTTCAACGGTGTAATTAACTTCCCTGCCCAGCTTGTCCCCGGTAATAGTGATTATATACTGCGAATTCTCAGCTGTATCATAAGGGGCTTTATCATGCTTGTATCCCGGGGTATAGTCCTCTGCGACATAAATATATGCCATGTTGCCAAACTTTGTGTAGCCTGGATTCGGGTCAGCGGCAAAGACAGTTTTGTCATAGACCAGTTTTATGCAGCCGTCCTCATTGCCAAGGCTTGGATCCGCACCTTCAGCTGCATCATAGACAAAAGGCTTTGGATTTGTTCCATCCGGTTTAGAGGTTCCATAAGCTACGATTATAGGCTTTTCTTTGGTTTCCGCTTCGTTTATTTGAGCAAGGGTAAACTCTGCTATTGTTTGTCTGACCCTGTTCTTTATAAGTACCTTGCTGGCAGAGTCAGTGAGCTTTATTCCCGTTATTCCCGAGGACATATTCTCCAGCAGGTATTTCAGGCGGATACCTTCATATGTAAAGGTGGTATTGGTTCCGTTCCGAATATCAGTATATTCGCCTCTGAAAACCCCTGCATCCTGGTTTTCCATTTCCCTGACGGAAAGGGGAATGCTGGCTTTAAGTCCGGGCCCTTCAAAGGTCAAGGTTGCTCCTGTTATGGCATCTACTCCGAAGGGGGTATCTCCGGATAAGCCTCCGTTAGTAATGTGTTTATAGGAGCTTTTGGAATAATCTGTTCCGCCGGCCGGTGTAACCTTAATCTCATTTACCAGCTTTATCAGAGAGCCATTTTGGCTGTATATTCTGAAGTATCCGGCTATGGAAGCATCGTTTTTAGCAGTATCATAGACTGCTTTTGCATCCGCAGGGCTTGTTCCTGCTTCATAGGCCAATATATACTGTTTGGAAGGATCTTTTAAATCTGCCACAGTTACAGGATCATTGACATAGCCATCGGCGGATATGAATTCCACCTTGTCGTTATCCCCGTATCCCTCCAATAAATCGATTACAGGAACTCCTACGCAATAGTCCGTTACTGTGCCGGCTTTTTTTGCATAGGTCCAGTTACCTGTAATCCTGGGCATCAGAAGGATTTCAGCCCGTGTATAATCTGTAGGGCCAACCTTAAGTACAGGCGGATTTTCATCACCGACAACTATTTTGTTGATGGTCTTGTTAAAAAGCGGGTTGTTCTGTTCATTTACATGCTGCTGACCCACCATCAGCAAAGGAGCATCTTCTGCAGTCAGGGCTTCAAGAGAAGTACCCTGCGGGATCACATCCGGATTTCCCCTGTTACCTGCCCTTTCAAAGGCAATAATAGTGTCCACGGGTACTTTTCCGGTTTCGCTGCCGCTGCCAATCCCGGGGAAGTAATATCTTTCTTTGCCGAAAGCAGGGGTGATAAGCTTCTTGCTGGTTGTAGAGTCTCCGATATGGGCGGGATCAAAGGTCACTGTATACCCGTCTGAAGCAACGAAGCCAATTTTGTAAAGATTGTACTTATCCTGTCCAAAACCGGACTTGCTGAGAAGTTCACCGACCTTTACGCCTTTTCCCAGATAGATACTCTTGGTTGGAGTTGTGTTGATGGCAGAATACAGGTTTGCCGTTTGATTCATGGCCATGAGTTCATCCTTGGTGTAGGACTTTTCATTTTCAAGGCCGATTCCCTGACCTGTGACAACCAGGACAGGCTGTTTGGTTTGCGGGGACCAGGTTTCCGCATATACTATGCTTCCCAGGGATGAAAACAGCAGTGCAAATGTCAGCAGAAAGGCCAGTCCCTTATTAAGCAGTGCTTTCCTGACGGTTAAGTGGTTCATAACTCTTTCCTCCTATAAGTTTTTTTGCAGCTTTACTCATAGAATGAAATCAGAGTAAAAATAATGCTTCTTTATTGAAAAAGAAGCATTATACAAAATAATTACTCCTTTTCACACCGGAAGGCACTTCAGTTTCCCGAAGAACCCTATCGTTTTATACATCCTGCAGAAAGCTGTTTAGACGTATAAAATCGGAGCAGTCCTGCCTTATTAATTTTATAGATTTATTATAGCGTTAAATAATTGTCAATACAAGGTATTTGTCTGTTTATAGTGCCTTTTGATTTCTTCTGATTTTTGCCTCTGCCCTGCTTTTGAGCAAGTACTTGCCCATCTCTTTGAGCTTCATTCCGGAATGCTGCTCATAACTTTGCAAAAATCGTCTCATAATTATATGCTTCTTCCTGGTAAATGAAGGAGTATCTGTAAGAATGAAAAAGCAGATATTTCCCAGATCTGTTCTGACGTCCCCATAGCTTAAATCTTCAAAATCCAACCCATATATTCTGCCTTTTGCATATATGAAATTTCTCAGATTTACGTCTCCTTTCAGCAGATTGCCTGATTTACCCGATATTTTGTGCAAATTGGCCAGCCACAGGGCAAATTCATCGATCCAAATTCCGATGGATTGCCTCTCCACCAGATCCCCCACCAGTTCACCCTGTATATATTCAAAAAACAGACTGTCATTTTCTTTATGTATTACTTTAGGAACTAAGACACCTGAATCCTGAAGCATTTTCATATTTCGGTATTCTCTCTCCGGATTACCGGCATTGCCGGCGCTGTACTTTTTCATTATTAAAATATTGTTCTCCCTGTCGCCCTGATATTTCTTTTCAAATATATCTTTGCTGCTTTCATTTATCGCAGGATTATAAAATTTAACCTTGTAAACATTATTCCTTTTACTGTTGAATTTTTCTAAAACTTCAATTTCTACCATAGGGACTCCAATCCTTTGCAGTTTTTTCCACCAGGTCGGTCAGTTTTTCTATATCCTTTATTGCACTAATAACAGGAAGATTTTTATAGCAGTCCATCTCATTGCTTATTACTCCGCTTATTGCAAACACACTGGGATTTATACGTTTTGCCGCGTCATCCAAGTTGGAAGCGCACAATATTCTGGGTACGTCGAAATCCGTGACCCCCTCAAGTATTACAAAATCTTGTGTGTAAAACTTTAAAATCTCCGGAATTGGTAACCTTTCCTTAAACAATATATCTGTCTCGTATAATCCTCTGGCAGTAACAAGCTCCGCCCCCGCTTTTCTGTGCCTGTCTGTGTTGGAGCCTATTGTGTCTAATGCAAATTCTTCATAGTGGATATCTTTTACGGTTCCTACGGTATAATTGCGCTTATTAAGCTCTTTTATCAAGCATTCTATAGTTGTTGTTTTTCCCGACAGTGAATATCCGTAAACTGAAAAAACCTTCAATGGGTTGACCTCCTAACCAATTATTTTAAAATTATATGATATTATCAAAAAAACTGCTGCCGATGCGGCTATAATGGTTACATAGTCCATCTTGCTCATACTGAGTTTGCAGTAAGAAGTTCTGTCCGGATATATTCTGAAGCCTCTGGATTCCATGGAAAGTGAAATGAACCTGGCTCTGTTTAAAGCCTTTATTACAGAAGGCGTCAGTACATAGGAATATAGTGAGAGCTTCTGTTTAAGGGGTATTCTGGCCAAATCGGCCCCTGCCAGCTGTACGGCGATTATTGAGTCTGCAAACTCTTCCCTGAATAAAGGCAGGAACTTTATGGACAATAGCACCATAAAAGCGATTTCATAGGGCAGCTTCATTGCTATAAGTCCGTATACAACATCCATGGCAGGCGCTGAAGCTATTATCAGTGCGGAAAGTATTATTGCAGACATTCTGATAATTATGGAAATGCCGGTCTCCAAGCCTTCTGTGGTCAGTATTCTTAAACCGCCTGCAGTGATCATCGTTTCTCCTCCCGGTGTGAATATGCTTTGAATTAATGCCAATACAATAAAGAAGTAAAGCAGTTTTCTTAATTTTCTTATTGAGCCTGACAAAGAGGCGGAAAACATCCTGCATAAAATCAAGGCCAATAGCAGCAGGAAAAGAAGGGGAATCAGCTCTTTTATTACGACTGCAGCGGAAGAAATCAGGAATACGAGGATAATTCTGGTTCTGGGGTCAATTTTCATTAGGCATATTCAACTCCTTCAGCATGGAGTTTCAAAAGCCGATCGACATATCTGTCCAGAAATTTTGCTTCGTGGCTTATTATCATATAACCCTTGCCTTCCCGTTTTAATGCCATGAGGCAGTTCTCCAGCTGCTTCTTCCGCAGGATATCCAGTCCGGTGGAAGGCTCATCCAGTATAAGGAACTTGACATCTCTTGACAGTACGGAAGCCAAGGCCAGGCGTTGCTTTTCACCCCTGCTGAGCTTCATAGGGGACAAACTCTTATATTGCATAAGATCAAAGACCTTAAGATAGTAATCGGTATTATCATTCATTACTTCCCCGGGGTTACGGCCTCCATATGTAAAGCTGAAGCGCATTTGCTCCAGGACGGTGGGACAAAACAACTGCTTATCGGGGTTTTGAAATACATAACCGACTTTTCTCCCAACATCGGATAAAGAAATATCCTTGATATTATTGCCCTCCAGGTATATTTCTCCTCCCTGAGGCCTTAGAATACCCAGCATGAGCTTTACCAGGGTAGTTTTTCCGCAGCCATTGGGGCCAACAAGCCCTATATGCTGATTTGCTTCAATATCAAAACTAATATTCTGAAAGAGCTTATCTGTTCCGGCATAGGAAAAAGTCAGAGAGTTTATTGTATAAAAGCTCATAATCTTCATCTACCTCTATTCTATCTTCTAACCTGCCTGATTTCATGAGCATAATGGTATCTGCAATCATTAAGTTTTTAATACTGTGATCAATCAGTATGATTGTCTTACCGGAAGCCTTAAGTTTTTTGATTACATCAATAATCAAAGTCTTATTCTCTTTGTCCAATTCGGATAGCACTTCGTCCAGTATTATAACTTGAGGATCCAGACTCAAAACGGAGGCTATCGCGACCAGGTGCTTCTCGCCGCCGGAAAGAAAAGAGGGGTTCTTATGTCTTAAATGCTCTATTCTAAGGTCAGCCAGGACCTTTTGTATAATACCTTCAATTTCATCACAGCCGAGGCACAGGTTTTCCGGGGCAAAGGCTATTTCAGCTTCCACAGTAGGAAGAAAGAGCTGATTGTCAACATCCTGAAACACTATTCCTATTTTTTTTGCCAGATCCGGAAGAGACAGTCCTTTAATATCTTCTCCCTCATACAGTATAGCACCGGAAAAGCTTCCGGATATGGCCTTGGGTATTGCTCCGCACAGGCAAAAGGCCAATGTGCTTTTGCCGCAGCCGCTGAGTCCTGCAATGGCAGTAATACTGCCTTTTGGAACTTTCATATCGATGGAGTCCAGTATGAAGGAACCCCCTTCCGAATACTTGAAGGACAGGTTTTTAACTTCTATAATATGCTTCATTCCAAGCTTACCTCGAAAACGTATTTGCACCAGCGCTGACTGAAGGAATCTGAAACGGCAATAAGCTGAAAAGGCCCGCTCCCGCCGTTTTTCATATTCCCCAGGGGCTTTCCGTTCTTTTCAAAAGCAAGATAGATACCCTTGTCTGCCAGGACCTCATCTGCAGCCAAGGCTATTACGTAGCCGTCCAGTCCTTTTACAACCACCTTTGAAGAGGCTGCTATTGCTTCATCATTTATGGAAGCCTTGTTCAGTACATCCTTGAGCAGCACTCCTTTATACTTGCGGGAGGCAGGGCCGGAGCTGGAAGTGTCCTCAACGGCCTTAAAATCATGATGAGCAAGGGCTGTTATTTCTTCGAAATTCAACTCTGTTGCATTTTCACCGGATATAATGCGGATATTTCCTTCTTCCAAGGAGGATTTGTCCATATCCTTCATGTTTAAATAACCCAGAATAATTACGAATGCCGACAGAACAGCGATTGCCGCCGCTAATTTCTTATTTTTCATTTATATCACCCTGCCTGCTTATGGATTTGACTATTTTATAAGCTATAAGACCGCCGATACCGCCTGATAACGAAGCAACGCACAAAGAAAGCAGCAAGGGGATAACAGGCAGTCTGAAAAAAACCATGGAAGATAAAAAGGTACCTGAAATATTTGCTATAAGCCCCAGGATAAAAAAGCCCCCGGAGCTCATAATTCTATCTCCGGACAGTTTAGCACCTAAATCAACTAATAATCCGGGTATGGTATAGGTTATTATGCTGGCAGCCCCATGGGTCCCGTAAAACCCTGTAATAATTACCAGCAGGGCTTGTATAAGGCCTATGAGTGTGCCGGTGCCGATTTTCCTTGTAATGCCTATACCCAGTACTATCCAAAGCATGTAAAAGCCGCCTGCGGCAGCTCCGCCCGGAATGTAGAGGGGGCCCGTGATTATATGCACCAAAGGTACAATAATGGGTTTTATTCCGATTCCAAGGGCGGCAGTCAATGAAATGACCACCAGATCATATACTGTAAATCTGCTTAAGAATTTTTTCATAAGTCACCTGCTTTATCAGCTTGATTAATCTCGATTATCGGTATGTATAAATCTGAAGATAAGAATTCTCCATGGGCTCCGCCGTCTTGTACATCATGCATACCATGATCTGAGGTTATTATAACATCCCCTTCATATTCTTTTATAATATTTTCAATATAAGAGTCCAGGACACTCAGCTGATTTATTGCCTTTTCCGAGGCAGGGCCGTATTTATGCCCGAAATCATCATAGGAATGAAAGTGTACCAGAAGTACATCGGGGGGATCTTTTATCTCAGCCATTGCACAAGCATATATCTCATCATCAATAGTATCGTTCTTGTTATCATCAATGTTCAGGACAGTGGGAACCTCGTCCGTTATTATTTTTATATTTCCTTCAATGACCTTTGAGCTTTTTCCTCTTTCCGAGGCAATATCAAATATGGTAGGGATGGGCAGAGGCTTTTTTTCCCTGCTGTGTATGCCCGTATACTTTGGGGTGTTTCCGGTCACCATGGCTGCAAAGGCAACGTCAGTGATTGGAGGATATACAGTAAGGGCTTCCGCAGCCGGCTTTACGGATGCAATATAGGGAATGCTGCCGGAACCCACTGCATTTCTGTAATGCTCATAACCCAAGCCGTCAATATAAATGATTAGAATCTTTCTATTGTCATCTATTGATTTCAGCACCTTGTTATATATGTTTACTATGCTTTCAAAAGGAGGGTTTTCTATTATTCCTACGGGGTTATTTACCGTATAAAGATCCGTTCTGACAGAAACTTTCCCTCCCAAGGATTTTTTTATTTCTTCGATTTTATTGGTATAAAGAATATCACCGTCCTCTGTGTATACGGCATAGCTGAGGACATTGCCTTCTGCAGGCAATATTTTGGGCAAGCCGGAGGAGCTTTCTCTAACATATGAAGTTACGCCAATTGTAATTAACAGCAATAAAACTATTATGAGCGTGAAAAAATTTTTCTGCATTTGCACCTACCTCGGCATTAAAAAATAAAAAATCGGTTATCTTCCGTATTCTTAAACTTAGGCAAGATAACTCGGAAACAATGAATTTATAGATGTATTCTATATTTAACTTCAATTTCCTTCTTGATTGTTTTTGTAAACTTATTATTGAATTATTGCAGATTCAGGTATATAATATATTTAGACGTTTATCTAAATATCTAATTATATTAATAAAAGGGGCGATGAAATTGTCCATACTCAATATGCCGTTTAAAGCCCTCTCTGATCCAAGCAGACGAAAAATAATCCAGATGCTTAAGGAAAAGGATATGACTGCCGGTGAAATAGCTGACCACTTCCAGATGTCAAAGCCCAGCATATCTCATCATCTTAGCATTCTGAAGCAGGCTGAGCTGGTTATAGACGAAAGAAGGGGCCAGAATATTTACTATTCATTGAATACTACGGTGTTTCAGGAAGTGGTCAATTGGTTTTTTAACATGACAGATAGAAGCGGAGGGTTTGAAAATGAAAAGGATTGATATAAACATAAAAAAAGAACTGCCTATCATACTCATAATTATCATGATGTTTGCAGCAAGTATATACTTTTATCCCCAATTACCGGATAAAATTCCTACACATTGGAATTTTAAGGGAGAAATAGACGGATACTCGGGAAAGCTGTCGGGAGCATTCCTTATGCCTGTTATGAATATAATAATGTACGGGCTCTTCATATTTATGCCTGCTATTGATCCCAAAAAGGAAAACTATAAATTGTTTGAAAGCACATATATATATTTCAGATATCTTTTCCACATCTTCTTTTTGGGTATACACGGCCTAATCATAGCAGCAGCCCTGGGCTACAATGTTGATACGGGAAGGCTGGTTACTTTGGCAGTTTCACTGCTGCTCATGCTCATGGGTAACGTAATGGGACGGCTGAAGCACAATTACTTTGTCGGTATAAAAACCCCCTGGACCTTGGCTGATGAAGAGGTATGGAGGAAAACCCACAGGCTTGGGGCAATCCTTTGGACAGCCGGAGGTTTGATGGGAGTGATCATGTCACTGCTCAGGCAGAGCATGGG
Source organism: Clostridia bacterium (assembly GCA_017994115.1). Lineage (GTDB taxonomy): Bacteria > Bacillota > Clostridia > Lutisporales > Lutisporaceae > BRH-c25. The sequence continues at coordinate 14,923 of JAGOLK010000018.1, forward strand.
ATGGGTATTTATAGCAGTAATTGCGGTTATGACTTTTATACCCATAGTGTATTCATATTTAATATTCAGTAAACTAAAAAAATAAGAGACCAATTTTGCATTATGCAGCCTTCTGCTATTTTGATTTGCACTTGATAATTATACTGCTATGATTGATAATAAAGATATCTATATTACACAAAATATTATTAATAATATAAGGAGGAGTGTCAACATGAAAATCGTTATACTAGACGGGTATACATTAAACCCCGGGGATTTAAGCTGGAACGGACTTGAAAAACTTGGGGAATTAACTGTATATGATCGTGTATCATATGATGAAAAAGATGAGGATATGGTAGCGAAAAGCGTCGGCGATGCAGAAATTGTCTTTACCAACAAGACTCCTGTTACAAGGCGGGCAATGGAGAAAATGCCTAACTTAAGATTTATCGGAGTATTGGCAACGGGATATAATATTGTTGATGTGGCTGCTGCCAAGGAAAAGGGAGTAGTTGTTACAAATATACCGACATATGGTACGGATTCAGTAGGTCAGTTTGCAATTGCATTGCTTCTTGAAATGTGCCATCATGTCGGTGCACACAGCGACTCGGTATTCAGGGGAGAGTGGGCAAGTAACCCTGATTGGTGCTACTGGAACTATCCTTTAATTGAACTGGCCGGGAAAACAATGGGTATAATAGGATATGGAAGAATTGGCCAGACAACGGGCAGGATTGCCCAGGCATTGGGTATGAGGGTTATTGCAGCTGATTCATATAAGAACCCCGCATTAGAGAGCGATACAATGAAATATGTCGAACTTGATGAGCTGTTTGCCAAATCTGATGTGATTGCTTTGCACTGCCCGTTATTTGAAAGTACGAAGGGAATAATAAACAGGGAAAATATTGCAAAGATGAAGGATGGAGTTATGATTATAAATAACTCAAGAGGTCCATTGATTGTTGAAGAGGATCTTGCCGAAGCCTTAAACAGCGGTAAAGTGGCCGGAGCAGCTGTGGATGTTGTTATGACTGAGCCCATAAAGCCCGATAATCCGTTGTTAAAAGCAAAGAACTGTATTATAACTCCGCATATTTCATGGGCACCAAAAGAGTCCAGGAAACGTCTGATGGATATTGCCGTAGGCAATCTGGAGAAATTCCTGGCAGGTACACCGGTTAATGTAGTCAATCCATAAGAAAGATTAACAGAAAACACAGTACTTATATATGAATCTTTATTATATGTCGATATTTTTCAAAAATATCGACATATAATCTATTGACAACGAAAAATATATATGTAAAAATATAGTTAGACAAAAAGACGGTATCTAACTGGCATTAGACACCGTCTTGTGTGAATCCGATGGTTCACACGTGCTTTATGCATACTATAAGAATATTTGATAAGCTGTATTTTGTCAATATCCATCGGAGAAAGGAAGGTACCACAATGGCATTTTCTCAATCAGTAGTGGATGCGGCATGGATACGTTCAGGTGGTAAGTGCGAGTGTACACGTTCATCACATGGCCATAGTATTAGATGTAATAAAACTCTCTCCTACGATAACCGTGGTAAAGATGGAAATTGGGGTGCATGGGAAGCACATCATAAGATTTCAGTGGCTGCAGGTGGCAGCGACAATTTGTCCAATTGTGAAATTCTTTGTATAGATTGCCACAAGAAGACAGGGAGTTATGGTGGATAATTAGTTATTTGTATGTATAGCTGAATGAGGATAGGGGAAACCCTATCCTTGAAGCTTATAGGAGAGTGAAAGAATGGATAAATTAAAGCCTTATAATGATTTGATACCCATAAGTCAATTAGATATTGAAGAAAACAAGCTATTATTAAAGCTTGCGGAAGATACTAGGGTAGCTATTGAAATACTGAATTATGAAATCAATTCACTTCCATCTCCATCTATACTGATTGATACATTGACTTTGCAAGAGGCAAAGGTAAGCAGCCATATTGAGAATATTGTCACGACAAACGATGATCTGTATAAAGGAATTGTATTTGATAATTATACTGCAGAAGCAAAAGAAGTTGCGAATTACAAAACTGCCTTGTTTATCGGTTTTGAAAGGCTGAAGAAAAAAGGTGTGTTGTCTCTTGGTGATATTGAAGCCATAAATGAACCGGTGAATAAAAAGACAAGAGGCATAAGAGTTAACATGCCGGAGTTTGAGAATAGCCTTACCAGGATTGCAAACAAACGGGGCAATGAAATTGAGGTACTCTATACTCCTCCTCATGGTAAGGAGCTGCTCCAAAAGCTGCTTATTGATATGCTTGAATATTTATATGATGATGAAACATACCCGTTACATCCTTTAATAAAAATTGCACTGGCACACTACCAGTTTGAATGTATACACCCTTTCTATGACGGTAATGGAAGAACAGGCCGGATACTTAATGTGCTTATGTTATGCCAAAAGAGATATCTGGACTATCCTATTTTATTTGCCAGCTCATATATAATCAAGAACAAGAATGAGTACTATGAGTTATTACAGACATGTAGGCAGAAGGATAATTATATATCCTTTATAGAATACATACTGAATTCTTTCAAGGTAACGGCACAAGACACATTAAACAAAATAAATAGCATTAAAAAGCTTATTGAAAAATATTCAGATATGGAATTCCTGGAGACATTAAAGGGACAGAAAAAAGTATTGAGTCAGGTTATGGAGGTGATTTTTAAGAAAGTATATGTAAGGATTGAAGATATTGTTGAGATGGGAATACATAGACAGACGGCATCGGCATATTTGAAGCAGCTTGTTGAAAAAGGCCTGCTTCAGGAAGAAAAGGTGCAGCGGGATAAAGTGTTTAAGAATATTGAACTGTTAAAATTGTTTGAAGGAGAACAAATATGATAAACCAAGCAGACATAAATGCAAAAGTAAATCTTGTTACCAAAATTGCCAACAAGCTTAGAGGCCCCTATACATCTGAACAGTACGGCAGTGTTATTATACCCATGTCAATCTTAAGAAGGTTTGACTGTGTGCTTGAGGGACAGAATAGCAAAATAAAATTAATACTGGAAAAGTTTAAATCGTTGAATGTAGATGAAAAACTGATTGAACAGGCTGTACAGAAGGAATGCGGAATACCCTTCTACAACAAGAAGTGTGTTACTTTTGAAGACTTAATCGGCGATAGTGATAATATCAATGCAAATTTCATGGAATTCCTGACCTCCTATTCTCCAAGAATAGAGAATATAATTAAAGGTTTAAAGTTCAAAGAAGAAGTTGAATTCATGATAAAAAAGGGAATACTGTTTGAGGTTGTGAAGGCTTTTTCAGAAGTTGACTTTCATCCTGATACTACCGACCAATTATCTATGGGATACATTTTTGAGGAAATAATTAGGACTTACAAGTCCAATGCCGAAGCGGGTGATCATTATACTCCCAGGGAAGTAATTGAGCTTTGTGTTGATTTAATGGTAGCCGAGAATATTGATGAATTAAAAAAAGAAGGGAAGATAATAAGGGTATATGATGGCTGCTGTGGAACAGGAGGGATGCTCACGGTAACAAAGAGGAAACTTGGTGAATTGCTTGGCAGCGATGAAAGAGTTCGACTTTTCGGGCAGGATAACAATCCTGAAGCTTATGCAATATGCTGTGCAGAGATGCTGATGCTGGGAGAGGATGTCAAAAATATATATGAGGGAAATACCCTGACTGAGGACCACTTAAAAGGTGAGAAGTTTGATATTCTGATTACCAATCCTCCCTTTGGAGTGGAGTGGAAAACAGAAAAAGCCATTGTAGAAAAAGAGCTGAACAGTCCAAATAATCGTTTTGTTGCAGGTACGCCAAGAGTAAGCGACGGTCAGCTGCTTTTCCTGCAAAACCTTCTGGCAAAAGCAGAGAAAAATGCCAGGATTGCTATAATATTGAACGGCTCTCCGCTTTTTTCCGGCGATGCCGAAAGCGGAGAAAGTGAAATCCGCCGTTATGTGTTGGAGAATAATCTTCTTGAGGCAATTGTCGCTTTGCCGGATCAGATGTTTTATAACACAGGCATTTTTTCATATATCTGGATATTATCAAGGAGCAAATCTGAGAAGCGGGATAAAAAGGTTCAGCTTATAAATGCCGTGGATTTTTGGGAGCCCCAGCAGCCGAAATCCCTCGGTAATAAGCGTAAATTTATATCTGCAGACAACAGGAAAAGGATAGTTGAGCTTTACAGTAAATTTGAGGAGAATAAGTATTCAAGAGTATTTGACAATACCGATTTTGGATATCATAAGGTCACAGTAGAAAGGCCTCTGAGGGATGAAAACGGTGCTCCGGTTATAAAAAAAGGAAAAGTGCAGGCGGATGGAGCTTTGCGTGATACGGAAAACATACCCCTTAAGGAAGATATCACCGAATACTTCAATAGAGAGGTTAAGCCTTATGTACCGGATGCCTGGATAGATCATGATAAAACAAAGGTTGGATATGAGATACCCTTTACCCGGTATTTCTATAAATATGTCCCGCCCAGGAAATCAGTTGATATATTATCGGAGATAATTGAGATTGAGGAGGGTATTAAGGATACTATCTCGGCACTATTAGGGGGGCAGGTGAACAATTGATGTCCGGAAAAATGAAGAACAGCGGAATTGAGTGGATAGGGGAGATACCGGAGGATTGGGAGGTTATTAGGCTTAAATATAGTATCAAAAATATTGCAGATAAGATATCATTAAAAACTTATAATAATCAAGAATTATTAATGTATATTGGATTGGAACACGTTGAACAACAAACCGGAAGGTTAATTGAAAACTATCAGCCAATTTATGATTTTAATGGAGATACAATTAGTTTTCAGAAGGGTGATGTTTTATTCGGTAAATTACGTCCGTATTTGGTAAAGTGTTTACTTGCTGATTGTAATGGTAAGTGCTCATCAGAATTTTTTGTTCTTCGTTCGGAACATAATATTTTACCAACATACCTAAGATTAATTATGCTTTCAAAAGGATTTATTGAGTATGTTGATAGTTCAACATTTGGAGTAAAGATGCCAAGAGCAGAATGGGGATTTGTAAAAAATGTTTTCATACCATTGCCTTCACTTCCTACTCAGCAGTGCATTGCAGATTACCTTGACCAAAAGTGCGCTGAAATTAACAGGATTATTGCTGCAAAGCAGAAGCAGAATGAGCTTTTAAGGGAGTATAAACAGTCGATCATATATGAAGCTGTAACAAAAGGGCTTGACAAAAATGTAAAATATAAGGATAGTGGAATTGAGTGGATAGGGGATATACCTGAGGATTGGGAAGTAATCAGGCTGAAGTATTTGTGTAAAATAATAAAGACAGGTACAACTCCTTCAACACAAGCTACGCAATATTTTGATGGTTCACTCAATTGGTTTACCCCAGCAGATTTTTCAGAGGGATTTGAATTATCCGATGCATCCAGAAAACTAGATTATATAGCTGTGGAGGATAGCGAGGTTCCATTATTTTCAGCAGGTGCAATTATGATTGTAGGTATTGGAGCAACAATGGGCAAAATAGGTTATTTGATAGATGAAGGTAGCTGCAATCAGCAGATTACTGGAATGGTTATAAAAAACAAGTACGATTCAAAAGGAATTATGTACTACTTATATGCGACTTCAGATTGCATTAGAAATATGGCTAATTATACAACATTGCCTATTCTTAATAACCAAATCCTTAGTAACGTAATGTGTGTTACTCCGAGTAAGAAAGAACATAGTCAAATTGTATGCTACCTAGACCAGAAGTGCGGCGAGATAGACCGTATAATAAAGAGCAATGACGATATGATTACAAAGCTAAAGGAATACAGACAAAGTGTTATATACGAAGCGGTGACAGGGAAAATTGAAGTTTGATTGAAGGTGAAAAGCTTGGCAGGAGAAGATTTAAGAGAAAACCCATTCAGAGATGAGATATATAATTATCTTTTAAGTATCGGATACAGAGAGAGCATAAAAGCGGACTATGACTACATGAATGCAATTGATAGGGCCAAGCTCTTTGAATTTCTGGAGAACTCCCAGAAGGAGCAGTTTGAAAGATTCAAGGATACTTACAAAGATAACTGGATGGAACGGTTTATTAAAATATTAAATGATAAAATCAATAATGAAGGCCTGCTGGCGGCATTGAAAGGAAAGCTGGAGGATTACCAAAGCAGTACCTGCTTTTCTCTTGCATTTTTTGGTTCCAATATTGAAAGCATGACATATAATAAGGAGCTTTACGAAAAAAACATTTTCTCCGTCCGCCGAGAATTTGCCTATGAAGATAAGCAGGATAGCTTTCGTGTGGATATTGCAATCTTTTTAAACGGCATACCCATAATAATGATTGAACTGAAGAAGCAGACTACAGGACAGAAGGCGGGTTTTGAAGGAACAAGTCAGTTCAGAAACACGAGAAATCCTAACGAGCTTGTTTTCAGTATTAACAAGAGAACCTTGGTGTATTTTGCTGTCGATGAATTTGAAGCTTTTGTAACTACCCGCCTTGATAGAAGAAATACTATGTTTCTTCCCTTCAACAGGGGGTCCTCTGATGAAGGGGCAGGAAACCCAGTTGTGAAAGGTAAGCACTGCACTTGCTATTTATGGGAAGAAATCCTTCAGAAAAATATGCTTGTGAAGATTATTCGTGAGTTTATGTTTATAGATGAAGAGGGCAATATGATATTTCCCAGATATCATCAACTGGATGCGGTACTGAAGCTTGAAGCGGATGTTAAGCAAAACGGTATAGGCGGAAGATACCTTATCTGGCATAGTGCTGGAAGCGGCAAAACAAAGACTATTGCATGGCTCTCCAAAAGACTGATTAATATTCAGGATATACATACCGTAATTGTTATAAGTGACCGTACCGTTATTGACAGCCAATTAGGGAGCGAGATTCAGACTCTTGACGGGAAAAAAGGTGTAGCAAAATGGATAGACACTACATCGGCAGAACTTCTCAAGATGCTCAGGTCGGGGGGATATATTGTTATTACCACGCTGCAGAAATTTGGGAATATTCTTGATGAGCTGAAAAACATCCCCAACAGGAATTATGCAATTATTATTGATGAGGCACACTCGTCAACAGGCGGAAAATCATTATCGAAGACGGCGGAGACCCTGGCTGGAAAGTCTCTGAAGGATTCGATTCTATTAGACGAAACATATGAGGAACTGGAGGATAATCAGAATCGTATTTTGAAGCAGGAGAGCAAAATCAAGTCAACAAAAAACATAAGCTATTTTGCTTTTACTGCTACTCCAAAGACCGAAACAATGGAACTGTTTGGTACACGCACTGCCATCGGGAAAAAGTACTTCCACAAATACTCCATGAAACAGGCTATTCAGGAAGGGTTTATACTGAATCCCATAGCATGTTATACAATTTATAACGAGAAATTTGAACTGGCAAAAAAGAAGGATGATTCTACCGAATACGAAACCGGCAAAGCTTCCGCCGCCATTTTGAATTATATCACCAGTTCAGCCGAGGTTATTGATTCCAAGACTGAAATAATGATGGAGGATTTTTTGACTAAACGTATAAACTGGCTTGACGGAAAGGCAAAGGCTATGATTATTGCCCCCTCCCGCAAGCATGCGGTTTGTTACAAGCTGGCGGTTGATAAATACTTGATAAAAAAGGGATATAATATAAAGACAATAGCAGCATTCACGGGAACAATAGAACTTGACGGAATCAAGTATACCGAAGAAAATATGAATCCGGGTTTTAAGGAAAAGGACATAAAGGAAATAATAAAAAACAACGATGACGTAAGAGTCATAATCGTCGCAGACAAATTGCAGACAGGCTTTGACGAGCAAAAATTATGTATTCTGTATGTTGATAAAAAGCTCAACAGTGCTGTAAAAGCAGTTCAGACCCTGTCCAGAATCAACAGAATCTGTAAAGGTAAAAAGACCTTTATACTTGATTTTGTGAATAAGACAGAGGAAATAAAAGCATATTTTGAACAGTACTACGGAGGGGAGCTTTTCTTGCCTTCTGAGAATGAAACAGATCCTAATATACTTTTTACAAAGCGGGACAGACTTCTGAATTATTTCGTATTTACAATTGAACAGGCAGACAGGGCATATAGTCTTATTAATGAAAGTACAAGTCACTCTGGTGAATTGACATCATTATTCGCACAGGCTAAAGAAAAATATAATAAGCTGGAGAAAGACAGAAAAAAATTATTTCTTGCCGAAATTTCAAAATTTGTGAAATTGTTTTATTATGTTTCAATTGTATATAACATTTGGAACAATAATATGAAACGGTTTGCGGTGTTCCTTGATGCTCTTTACAATGTGCTTTATGAAAAATCAGACAATGCAAGAATCAATCCGGGGGAATTGGTTGAACTTGTTGAATACTCAGCTAAAAAGGCTTCGGAGGAAGAAGACCTGCTTGTAAATGTTGTAGATTATTCACTAGAAAGAGTGTCGACGGAATCTTATGTTAAAGAGGAAAGCTATTCATTAATTGATGAGATAATATATAGAATAAATGCTCGTTATGGCAATTATGAAAATGCTCATCAGGAATTGGTTGAGATTGTGAATACTTTAAGTAGTGACAATGAAATGATAATAAATGTAAGAGATAGTTCACCCAGTGCTTATGAGGCAGAAGCAATGGATAAAATTGGGCAGATATTTGTAAATGGGATTTTGTCTGCGACAGAGGCACGCTCACAGTTTTATGCTCAAATTGGCAGTGATAAAGATGTCATAAGATCTCTTGCAAAGGCAGTTATAAGAAGGATTCAGGATGAGCTTAAAGCAGGATAGGGATAACAAGACCGTACTGGCATTTGTTGCACAGTACGGTACTTGCTTTTGAGTCTTTACGAAATACCTTTCATTATAAGACGAATATCTTTTCCTACAAACCTGCACGCTTCAAAGTTACCAATAATTCTTGATACTATTCTCTCGGAGTATGTGTTTTGAAAATCTACGCCGTTCAAGTTTGTGGATATAATCATTTTCTTCATATTGACTATCCTTTTATTTAGTATATTGTATATAGCCTGATTGGAAAACTGAGTGGAAAGCTCAGTTCCCAAGTCATCCATTATTAAAAGGTCACAATTGTATACTTCATTTAAATAATGCGCATAGTTTTCTTCTTTATCAAAATCAAATTTATATTTTCGCATTGTATCAATTAAATCCGGAACAGTCATATAAAGAACACTTTTACTTTTATCCAGCAGATCTTTGGCTATCGAGTTGCATAGAAATGTCTTTCCTAATCCGGGACTGCCGATAAAAAACAGGTTTTTATTATGTTCATCAAAATGCTCAACAAAGTCTATGCATTTTTTATATATCTCCCGCATGTTTTTTAAAGGGGATATGCCATTTTCTTCAGGATCATCAGAATAGTAATCCCAACGGAACTGCTCAAAATTTTCCTTTTCGAGTATAAAGCTTAAATTGTATTGTTCATAGTTCAAGTATATTTCCTTCTGTTTGTAGCATTTGCATTTTTGATAATTGACAAAACCTGTATCCTTGCACAACTTACATTTGTATATAGGGTCAAGATAATCAATCGGATATTTATTAGCTGATAGTATTTCAGCTTTTTCTACTTTTAAATCAAGCTGCTTATTCTTCAGTTTATCTATTAAAACTTCAGTAGTATGAGATTCGCTAAGTATAGCTCTTGTTATATCAATACTTAGCTTCACCATTTCATCTTCTATTTCTTTAAGCCTAGGTAATTTATCATATAGAGTTTTCTTACGTACTTCTATCTTTTCCATGTTTTCTTTTTGAATTAGTTCATATTGTTTTTGAATTATTTGACTGTTATTCACTTAACTCACCCCTGCTTTTCTTAAGCCATGCTTCTTCAAGTGCTTTTGCGTCATATGTACGGTTGGCAAAATTGTTGAAAGTCCTTTTTTCGGGCTTTGAATTCCTGCCGGCCTTTGAAGGGTTCTTAACCAGGTAAGCTTCCACCTCTGACATGGTGGAAAAACCCTTCTCGTGCCATTCGGTCAATATCCTGTCAATATAGCTGAAGGATGGCTTCAGGGTGCTTGCTGTCAGTTCGCAGGCTTTAATCACTATATCCTCGCTGTATTCAAAGGTGTAGAACCACTTCTGCAGCATTTCCTCTTCGGCTGAGGTGGGCTGCCGGCCAATCCTTAAAAAGCTGAGCACTTTGTTGTACTTCTGCCATTTCTCCTTATAACGCGAATTATATTGCTTTGCCTTGTCCACAGAGTCTATTCCGGCATCAAACCAATTCTTTGCCACCTGCTTGAGGTATGGCATCTCTTTCTTATCTCTTGATACACATTCCTCCACCAGCATTTTAATAACATCGGGAGGAAAGTTATAGTCATCCATCCAATCGAGGAATACAAAAAGCTCATTTGGCGACAGCTCTCTTCCGAAAAGCTTCCGGAAGGAGTCAAACATAGCCCTTACATCCTGGTTGCCCCGGGCATTTATTATACGCTCGGGACTATATTTGCCTGCACCCGTCTTTTCTTCCTTTATATTCAGCATGACTTCCTTGATACTGAGATATTCAACCGTAAAGCCGCTTTCAGCATCATCCGGGGAATAGGGATACAGCTTGATAATACCTTGCTCCGACCAGTACCTCCAAGCAGCATGCACCTCATCCCGGGTAATACCGAGGGTCTTTGCTACGGTATCGGTGGAAAGCATATTGTTTACATAACTTTGAGAATACTTGAGCCCCAACAGGTATACCTTGACATAATCTGCCGGTGCAAAGGGCATGTAATGGCTTATGAAAAGGTTCTCAACAATGGTTTGCCCAAGATCTTCGTTATTAGATTTTATTCTGAATAAGTTCATAAATAATGCACTCCTTGGAACTATTTAAGCGTACATCATAATTATACCACATATGACATATTTATATGTCGGTTATGGCACTGCTTGTACAAAAAAAGTGAATAAAAAGGGCAACTTTGAATACTAATAATTACAAGTGTTTACACAGTGATGGCAAAAAATGGATGTAGACATAAAAATTTGAATATTATCTGTTTTTATTGTAGAATAGTTTATACAGACTATATGTCTTGTGCCAGATACATATAGCTGACAAAACCGTAATTACTGCTGAAGGAGGCGAATAGATGGAGGGAAGTAAGTTAAAGGAAGCAGCAGCACGGTACGGGAACAAAATTTCCGGTGGAATTGAAAATATTAAGAAACTTATTAAAAATAGCATAAAAAAGATTGCAAATAATGGAGCTAATTCATTAAATAAACATACATATTCCAGAAAAATTGTGAACAAGAGAAGATTCGTCATAGCCTGCGGATTGATTGCACTCCTGGTATTTACCTCGATTTTTGTTTATGCTTCAGGAAAAGCATATACCGTAAAGGTGAATGGGGTTGAAATCTGTAAGGTCAAGAACACAAAGACGGTCGAAAGCGCATTACATATTTTGAAGCAGAAATACCAGGAAAAGGCTGATTCCGAAATAAGCTTCACCGGCGAAGTTACATATGAAAAAACAAGGGCATCAAGCAAGGAAATACTTAAGGATGATGCATTGGTTGAAGTCTTGGGCAAGAATGTTAAATTCAAGGTTCAGGGGTGCAGCTTATATGCAGACGGTAATATTATTGCAGTTCTGAAGACAAAGGAAAAAGCTGAAGAGCTTTTGAAGGAGATTCAGGACAGGAGCCTGGCTGGAGCAGACAGGTCAAAGATCAAGGAGATTGGTTTCGCAGAAAAGGTAGAGCTTAAGGATGAGTTTATAGATGCTTCGGAAATAGCTGATAAAGAGGAGATTATAGATTTTATTATAAAAGGAACCAACGAAATCAGGACCCATGAGGTAAAGTCCGGTGAAAGCTTCTGGTCCATATCACGAAAGTACAATATGTCTCTTTCGGATTTGGAAAAAGCCAATCCGGGAGTCAATTCGGAAAGGATTCAGATCGGCCAGGTGATAAACCTGATTGTTCCAAAGCCTCTTATCAGCGTAAAGACTGTGGAAACTATCACATTCATTGAGAAGGCGGAATTCGACCAGAAGGTGGAATTCAGCAGTTCAATGTATAAGGATGAGACCAGTATAAGGGTCAAGGGTATATATGGTGAAAAAGAAGTTGTTGCCGATGTTACAAAGGTTAACGGCATTGAGACCGGAAGGACAATTCTCAGCGAGAAAATGATTAAAGAGCCCAAAACACAGATAATCGTCAAGGGGACCAAAGACCCGCCGCCCAAGAAGGGAACAGGGACATTTTCATATCCGGCCAGAGGAAGCATAACATCAAGATATGGAATGCGATGGGGCAGAAGACATACAGGCATAGATATCGGAGCCCCTTATGGTTCTGCTGTAAAAGCCTCGGACGGAGGGGAAGTGACCTTTGTCGGCTATCAAGGCGGATACGGCAAGCTTATTATAATAGATCACGGCGCCAATTTTGTATCTTACTACGGACATCTCAGCAAGTACAGTGTAAAGGCCGGGCAGAAGGTTTATAAAGGCCAGAAGATAGGTGAGGTCGGCAGCTCGGGAAACAGTACGGGACCTCATGTACATTTTGAGATACGCAAGAACGGCGTCATACAGAATCCGGCAAACTATTTAAAGTAACATGAAGTAAATATAAAAAGATTGAGGGATTAAAAATTAAAAATTGAATTCCTCAATCTTTTTTATATCAATAATTCCGGCACCTTGAGCGGTCTTAAGCTCATTTAGTGAAATGCAAAACCTTTTAAGCAGGCTCTTTATATCTGAAGGCGGCAAATTTGGCTTTTTCTGATAAAGAAGCACTGCGGCAGCGGCAGTCATGCTTGCCGCAGCAGAGGTCCCGCTTAGTTGAGTGTATTGCTGCCCTGAAAGCTTTGATTGGTATGACGATTTACTTCCCGGTATGTAATCGGTATCGGCATTAAGGGTTGCTATCTTATACCCGGGCATAACGGCATCAGGTTTGTCAAACTTGCCTTCCACAGGGCCGCGGCCGCTGAAGGGTGCAACTCTTGAAGAAGATCCGGAAACAGTACAGGCTCCTGTTGTGAAGGAGGAACCGCAAATTCCGGGAGAAGTTATACTGGCCTCATGAGGGCCCAGGTTTCCGGCACAGGTGGAGATAAAGAGGCCGTTGTTCCAAAGGGCCTCCGACGCAAGGCT
>JAGOLK010000019.1:0-13155 GCA_017994115.1 Clostridia bacterium
ATTGGTAATCGGATAATCCATCAGGAGGATGCAAATGCACTATACATGATTTTGAAAGGTAAGGTGATTTTATGAATAAAGAAATATGGCTTGCCGGAGGGTGTTTTTGGGGTGTGGAGGAATACTTTTCCCGTATAGAGGGAGTAGTGGACACTTCTGTGGGATATGCCAACGGAAAGACGGAGAATCCCTCTTATTACGATATTCCTTACACAGGGCATGCAGAAACGGTACATGTAATTTACGATGCGGAAAAAACAAGCCTGGAAGTTATACTGGAGTATTTTTTCAGGATAATAGACCCCACAATATTGAACAGGCAGGGGCCTGACGTTGGCACCCAATACCGCACAGGCATTTATTATTCCGATGAAAAGGATAGAGAGACTATAGAACAGGTGATTGCCAAAGAGCAGCAGAAGTATAAGGCACCTATTGTTACCGAAGTGAAGAAGCTGGAGCATTATTATCCTGCGGAGGAGTACCACCAGGATTATTTGAAAAAAAATCCCGGGGGCTACTGCCATATCGACTTTTCTTCTCTGAAGTCTGTGTCCCGGTCGAAGGTAGACCCGGCATTGTATGAGAAGCCCTCGCAGGAGAAAATAAGGGAATCCCTATCCGATGCCCAGTACAGTGTTACGCAGGAAAACGCTACGGAATTGCCCTTCAGAAATGAATACTGGGATAACCATAAGGCAGGCATTTATGTTGACATAGTAACAGGAGAGCCTTTGTTCCTTTCCGGGGATAAATATGATTCAGGCTGCGGATGGCCCAGCTTTACCCGCCCTATTGACCAGGCAGTGCTTAAGGAAAGGGAGGATAACAGTCATTTCATGCACCGTACGGAAGTGAGGAGCCGGGTAGGCGACAGCCATCTGGGGCATGTTTTTGATGACGGCCCCAAGGACAAAGGGGGATTAAGGTACTGCATCAACAGTGCTTCACTTAGATTTATACCTGTTGAAAAAATGGAAGAGGAAGGTTACGGGGATTTTATAAGCTATGTGAAATAGCTGCGATATATTGCCGGGTACGGAGGTTATCAGGACATGAAATTTATTGATTTCAATAGCCTGATAACCTTTACAGCCGGTATTTGCAGCCTATTCGGAAGACGTAACTGCAATTACGGTATTACTGTTGCCGGATAAGTTGCCTGCCTGATCATAGGCTTTTATCCAGAATTCATCATAACCCAGGCCAAATGGACTTTTTACTATGCGTGAAGTTCCGGCTGCGGTGGCAATTACAATGCCGTTGCAATATATTTGATATCCCGCAATTTTTGAGTTATCGGTAGATGCAGTCCATTCGAGAGAAACAGATGCTCCTTTGACAGCGGTTATTTTAAGCTCGGATGGAGCGGTAGGTATCTGTACATCTTTCAAGGTAGTCACTTCCAAGGGGGTGCTGCAGTCTGACAGATTCCCGGAAATATCGTATGCTCTAACCGTATAAGTGTACTTTTTTCCGGGAACAAGGCTCTTGTTTAGGTAGCTTGTTTTAGTTGTTGTGCCGATCTTAATCCCGTTACGAATGATATCATACCCTTTGACTTTCACATTATCCGAAGCTGGTGACCATGTCAGATTCACTTCCGTTACTGTAACCGCGGTTGCTTCAAGTTTGCCCGGAGAGGATGGCGCCGTTTTGTCCGATGTGGTATTGACAAATATGCTATTGCTCTGGGCGGAGTAATTACCGGCCTTATCATATGCTTTTACATAAAATGCATTGGATGTACCCGGTATAAGCTTTTTATACTCATAGCAAGCTTCGGATGTTGATGCAACCATTTTCTCGTTGCAGTACACTTCATAACCCTTGACTCCTATATTGTCTGTGGAGGGTTTCCAGGAGAGCACAGCAGAGGTATAGGTCACTGAGGATGCTTTCAGGCTTGTAGGTGCTGAGGGGTTTTGCGGGTCTTTAATCGTTGACGGGCTTATAGCAATACTGCTTTCCGATAGATTTCCGGCAGCATCATATGCTTTTATGAAGTACGTGTATTGCCTGCCGGGGACAAGATCTTTGTCTATATAAGTCGTTTTTGAAGTAGAAATTATTTTCTTACCGTCTCTGTATACCTGATAGCCTTTTACTGATTTGTTATCATATGAACTTGTCCAACTTAATGAGATAGTTGTATGGGTTATATTATCAGCAGTCAGTTTTTCCGGAGCCGTAGGGGCCTGGATATCGGGTGCTGATAGAGCTGCACTTGTCTGGCAAAGCATGGAAAGTATAATAAGCAATGCAACTCCGAATCTTGAAATAACTTTAATTCTTTTCACAACAATCCTCCTAAATTACCATTATTTACAAATAATATCATATAATGCCAGGAAATGTAAATAAATTGAATGTGATATGTCGATTTTTTATGTTAAATAGCACAAATAAGTCAGGCAGCTTATTAGGCTGCCTTTTTATTTTTAGAGGACTCATTTCAAAAATACAATTCTATTTGGTACATTCTATCAATATATTTTATCAGCACAATAAAAATTCTGGTAATATTTATCAAACAAGCTACATATATCACTAGTGAAACTAGTAAAAACAGCGCTTTTTTGTTTTGGCATGCCTGTTGCTATAATACATAAGACGAGGAGGCATTCCTATGTCAAATAAATTCTTTCCATTGATTTATCAGAACCCAATAATTGCAGCAATAAATGATTTGAACAATATTGAGCTTGCCGCAGAATCACCCTGCAATATTGTTTTCCTGCTGAAGGGAGACATTTCGAATATAGCAGGTATTGTTGA
Organism: Clostridia bacterium; assembly: GCA_017994115.1. Classification (GTDB taxonomy): domain Bacteria; phylum Bacillota; class Clostridia; order Lutisporales; family Lutisporaceae; genus BRH-c25. Next base: position 2,779 of record JAGOLK010000019.1, read on the forward strand.
CAGGTTCAAAAGTGCCGGTAAGGGTGTTTTTGTACACATGGACCTTATAGAAGGTTTTTCAAAAGATGCTGTGTCCTTAAGATATTTTCATGGCAATATAAAGCCGGATGGAATTATTACCACAAAAGGCAACCTGGTTAGAATAGCAAAAAACAACGGCATATTCATAATCCAGAGGCTCTTCGCACTGGACTCGCTGTCACTGGCAAGCGGAATAGAATCCTTGCATACAACAAAACCGGATGCTATAGAGATCTTACCCGGAATAATGCCAAAGGTAATTAAAGAGGTTCATGGTCAAACAAGTATTCCGGTAATAGCGGGCGGCTTGATAAGAGATAAAGAGGATGTAATTGATTGCCTGAATGCTGGTGCACTGGGGGTATCCACCAGTAAAAAGGAGCTTTGGTACATGTAAAGCCGTTAGTATTCACGTCATAACAGCGACGGAGAAAATAAGGGAGAAGGGAGGTCAGAAATACCAACTCTGGACAATAGCCAGGAGATTATTAATTATGAAGGGGTTAATATTATGTCACCATTTTTAAGTGAGCTCATAGGTGCAATGATTCTCATCATATTTGGCGGAGGCGTATGTGCGGCAGTTACACTGAACAAATCCAAGTCACAATCATCGGGCTGGATTGTTATAGCGGTAGGCTGGGGTCTTGCGGTTGGCATGGCTGCTTTGGCAGCACCGGGAACAGCATTTAATCCGGCTCTTACCATAGCTAATGCTGTAGCCGGAACATTGGATTGGGCATTGGTACCGGGAATAGTAGCCGGTCAGATGCTTGGAGCTATAATTGGTGCAACAGTAGTATGGCTGATATATTTGCCGCACTGGGCGATAACGGAAGATAAGGCAGCAAAGCTGGGTGTGTTCTGTACGGCTCCCGCCGTAAGGGATTATGGGAAGAATTTCCTGACTGAAATGATTGTTACTGCTGTCCTGGCATTTATGTGCCTTGCTATTGGTGCCAATAAGCTTGTAGACGGACTTGGGCCTATGGTAACTGCAGCAATGATTACGGCAATAGGCTGTTCACTTGGCGGGCCTACCGGATACGCAATCAATCCTTGCCGTGACCTTGGGCCTCGTATAGCCCATGCCATACTGCCCATAGCCGGGAAAGGCGGAAATGATTGGGGTTATTCCTGGGTTCCTGTATTTGGGCCGATAGTCGGCGCGATAATAGGCACATTTTTGTATATGGGATTATTCCGGTAATGATATAATTTAACTAACCTCTGTAAAGCCATTTAATTAAAATAAAGGGGGAACACATATGTCAAAATACATACTGGCATTAGACCAGGGCACCACAAGCTCGAGAGCGATTATATTCGGTAATGACGGCAAGATAGTCAGTGTGGCACAAAAGGAGTTTACACAGATATATCCCAAGGCCGGCTGGGTTGAACATGATCCTATGGAAATCTGGGGTACCCAGAGCGGTGTTGCAAGAGAGGCCATGGACAAAATAGGCATCGGAGCTGACGATATAGCTGCCATAGGTATCACCAACCAGAGAGAAACTACCGTAGTATGGGAAAGAAGTACCGGAAAGCCCATATACAATGCAATAGTATGGCAGTGCAGAAGGACAGCACCTATATGCGATGAGCTTAAGGCAAAGGGGCTGGCTGAAACAATAAGGAATAAGACAGGGCTTGTTGTGGATGCATATTTTTCAGGCACCAAGGTAAAATGGATACTTGATAATGTTGAAGGAGCCAGAGAACGGGCAAAAAATGGTGAGCTGTGCTTCGGAAACATAGACACATGGCTGATATGGAACCTGACAAAGGGAAAGGTGCATGTAACAGATTACTCCAATGCTTCAAGGACTATGCTGTTTAATATACATGAATTGGCTTGGGATAAGGAAATACTGGAGGAACTGGATATTCCCGAAGCAATGCTTCCGGAAGCAAAGGCTTCAAGCTTTGTATACGGAGAAACCGACAAGGAAATTTTCGGTGCTGAAATACCGATAGCAGGGGCGGCTGGAGACCAGCAGGCGGCATTATTCGGCCAGGCATGCTATAAGCCCGGTATGGCGAAGAATACATATGGAACAGGCTGCTTCATGCTGATGAATACAGGGGAGAAGGCAGTTGCATCAAGCAATGGCCTGCTGACAACCATAGCGTGGGGCCTTAATGGCAAAGTTGAATATGCTCTTGAAGGCAGCATCTTTATTGCCGGTGCATCAGTCCAGTGGCTAAGAGATGAATTGAAGATAATAGACAATGCTGCGGCAAGCGAAGAGATGGCAGCTGCAGTTGTAGATACCAACGGAGTATATGTTGTTCCTGCTTTTGTAGGGTTGGGTGCCCCCTATTGGGATATGTACGCAAGAGGGAGTATTCTGGGACTGACCAGAGGAGCCAACAGAAACCATATAGTAAGAGCAACGCTGGAATCAATTGCTTATCAGACCAGAGACGTGCTTGAAGCAATGCAGGAAGACTCAAAGATCAATCTCCAGGCACTGAAGGTTGATGGCGGCGCTGTCGCAAACAACTTCCTGATGCAGTTCCAGGCAGACATACTCGGTGTACCGATTTACAGGCCTGAAGTAACCGAAACCACAGCACTCGGTGCTGCATACCTTGCAGGCCTTGCTGTAGGATTCTGGGACAGTAAGGATGAAATAGCCGAGAAGTGGAATGTTGACAGGGTATTTGAGCCTGTTATGGATAGCAGCCTCAGGGATAAAAAGTATACCGGATGGAAAAAGGCTGTCAGCAGGACCCTTAAGTGGGAAGAATAATTAATATACTTTTTAGTAATCTCTATTATAGTAATAGGAGATAATTTAATGTAAATATTGAGGGCTTTTGAATTGGAGAGCCGCACAAGTTAACCTATGGGATGATAGGTGTAGACTGGTGCGGTTTATTTTATAAGAATTTTCTGGTACCTGGCAGCATCTGATTGCTGTATGCAGCTATTAGGTGTTACAAGGTGCTAATATTGGAGGAACTGAAATGTATGATATAGCTGTTATTGGTGCGGGAATTACGGGCTGCTCTATTGCAAGGGAATTATCCAGGTACAATGTCAGAATCCTTTTAATCGAAAAGAATAGTGATGTTGCAGATGGCACAACAAAGGCAAACAGTGCAATAGTCCATGCCGGATATGATGCAAAGCCGGGAACTCTCAAAGCAAGGTTTAATGTCCCGGGGGCTTTAATGTATGAAAAGCTGTGCAGTGAGCTTGATGTCCATTATAAAAAGACCGGGTCGCTTGTTTTGGCTTTCAGCCCGGAGGAAATGAAGACAATACAAAAGCTTTATGACCAGGGCATCGCTAATGGTGTGCCTGATATGGAGATAATCGGTAAGGATAAAGTACGCGAGATAGATGGTAACTTAAGCGATGAAGTAGTCGGGGCATTGTATGCCCGGAATGCCGGCATAGTTTCACCGTGGGAATTGGCTATAGCTCTGGCAGAGAACGCAGTGGAAAACGGAGCGGAGCTTTTTTTGGACAGTGAAGTAACCAAAATAGAGAAAATGAATGGCCTGTACAGGCTGCACATGGGAGACAGACTCGCAGAAGCAAGGTTTGTAATTAATTGTGCAGGGCTGTATTCAGACAAGGTTAACGAAATGGTAGCTGCTCCAAGCTTTAAAATACTGCCCAGAAGAGGGCAGTACAACTTGTTTGACAAAAGCTTGGGCAATTTTGTAAATACAGTTGTATTTCAATGCCCCTCGGATTTGGGCAAGGGAGTTCTCATAGCTCCGACTGTTCATGGGAATATTTTAATCGGTCCGGATGCAGAGGATATAGAGGATAGGGAAGCTATACAGACAACACCGGAAGGCATCTCATATATATGGGAGGCATCGGCAAGGTCAGCGAAAGGCTTGAAGCCCAATGCAGTGATTACGGCCTTTGCAGGAATCAGGGCAAGATCAAGCACAGATGATTTTATCATAGGTGAATCCAAGGAGGCAAAGGGATTTATAAATGTCGCAGGGATTGAATCTCCGGGACTGACCTCAGCTCCAGCAATTGCCGTACACGTAGCGGATATGGTAAAGGGATTAATGGGAGGGCTTGAGGTAAATGCCGATTTTAATCCTGTAAGAAGAAAGGTTGTAAGGTTTATGGAGCTTTCCGAGGAGGACAAAAATATACTTATAAAACAGGACCCCAGATATGGGAGGATAATATGCAGGTGTGAAAGCATAACGGAAGGGGAAATAGTTGATGCAATTCACAGAAAGGCAGGTGCCAGGTCCCTGGACGGCGTGAAGAAAAGGGTAAGGCCGGGTTCGGGGCGGTGCCAGGGAAGCTTTTGCGGGCCGAGAGTGATGGAAATACTTGCAAGGGAATTGGGCATTGATATCAAAGACGTTGTAAAAAATAGCCGCAAATCATATATATTGACCGGGGAAACCAAGGATAACAGCTTATATGAGGATGTTCACGACCTTGCTGCAGCGTCAAGGAAAGTTTAGGGAGGGGTTATTATGAATGAGTATGATATTGCTGTAATTGGCGGCGGGCCGGCAGGCCTTGCGGCAGCAATAGAAGCAAAAAAACATGGAGCCGAAAAAGTATTGCTCATTGATAGGGAAATGGAACTGGGGGGCATACTGCAGCAATGTGTGCACAATGGATTCGGACTTCATATATTCAGGGAGGAATTGACCGGAACGGAATATGCCGAACGGTTTATAAATGAGCTTAAGGGGCTGGGGATAGAATACAAACTGGACACAATGGTTTTAAGCATAACCGAAGAGAAGGTTATCAGCATGGTCAATAAAACAGAGGGGCTTGTCAATATAAAGGCAAGGGCGGTAATATTGGCTATGGGCTGCAGGGAAAGAACCAGAGGAGCAATAAATATACCGGGAACAAGGCCAAGCGGCATATTTACGGCGGGTACGGCACAGAGGTTTGTCAACAAAGAGGGCTATATGGTAGGCAGAAATGTAGTGATACTTGGCTCAGGGGATATCGGTATGATTATGGCAAGAAGGCTTACCCTTGAAGGTGCCCGGATCAAGGTGGTTGCTGAAGCTCTGCCTTATCCGGGAGGGCTGATAAGGAATGTTGTTCAGTGCTTGGAGGACTACGGCATTCCGCTGCTCCTTAATCATACAATTGTTGATATTAAAGGAAAGGACAGAATAGAAGGGGTTACAGTAGCAGAGCTTGATGAAAACAGGAAACCGATTAAAGGAACAGAGCAGTTTTATGAGTGTGATACCCTTCTGTTATCAGTGGGCTTGATTCCCGAAAACGAACTTTCCAAAGGGGCAGACGTGGAGCTGGACCCGATAACAGGCGGCCCTGTCGTAAATGAATCCATGGAAACAACGGTTAAGGGGGTATTCGCCTGCGGAAATGTAGTTCATGTCCATGATCTTGTTGACTATGTGACTGAGGAAAGCAGGATAGCAGGAAGAAATGCTGCCCGCTTTGCAAATGGTGAAGCAGGCGGGTACGGCCTTGCCATAAGGACAAAACCGGGTAATGGAATCAGATATATAGTCCCCCATCTTATCAGGACGGATAAGATTGAGCAATCTGTTGATCTGTTCATGCGTGTGAACAAAATATTCACGAATAAAAAACTGGTGGTAAAATCCGGAGACACTGTAATAAGAATGATTAAGAAGGCATATATGCGGCCGGGAGAGATGGAACGTATTAACATTACAGCTGAAAGCTTAAAGACAGCGGACAATTTATTGTTAACCGTAGATGTTGAGTGAAGGAGGATGTATATGGAAAGGAATATTGTGACATGCACTGTTTGTCCTATAGGCTGCAGCTTGGAGGTAATTGGGGATAGCGGCAGCGATTCGGGTTACCTGGTCAAAGGGAACAGATGCAATAGGGGTATTGGGTATGCCATTGCGGAAGTTACTAATCCAACCAGAATATTAACCACAACAGTAAAGCTGAATAATGCCTTTTTGAGGAGATTGCCGGTAAGGACGGATAAACCTGTGCCAAAGAATTTACTGCTTGATTGTATGAAGGTAATAAATTCAGTGGAGGTAGATACTCCAATAGCACTTGGAACAGTTATAATCGAGAATATCCTTTCCACCGGCGCAAATGTGATTTCTTCAAGAACTGTTTAACCTAATTTAGTAATGAAGGGAGGGTTGAATGTGAAGAACAACAGAGTTGCCAGCTTTAGTCTCAAAGCCGGTAAGGCAGCAAAGGACGGTTTTTTGGGTGCCGAAAGCTTTTATATATTTGATGGCCTTACTGACGGAGTCTGTATAATAAATGAGCGGGGCTATATCGAATACTTTAACGGAGCTTATGAAAGAATACTAAAGATAAGCAGCCACACAGAAACGGGGATGAATATTTTTCTGACAAAGAATGATGATGTGCTTCTAACTGCATTCAGGGAGAAGAGATGTATATGCGGGTATCTTTCCCTTCATAATGGCGCTGCTCATGTAAGCGCCTCCGCCTCTCCTATATATTCAGACGGTGAATTTAAGGGAGTAATAGCTATTTACAGAGAAGAAGCTGCACAGGATATGTGCAGGAAAAAGGATACCGTAATAGAATTCAATTCGCCGCCCGTTAATTACATGAGTAATATAAGAGATATGTTCAAAGATATAGTTGGAGAAAGCAGTGCAATTATGAAAGCTCTTCAGATAGCTTACAAAGCGGCTCAAACAAGCTCAAACGTGCTGATCAGAGGAGAAAGCGGAACAGGAAAGGGGCTGATAGCCAGAGCCATACATAATAACAGCAGCAGGGCAAAGGGCCCCTATTCAATAGTGAATTGCGGTGCTATACCGTCCACTCTCCTGGAATCGGAACTGTTCGGCTATGAGCGGGGTGCTTTTACCGGGGCTGTCAGGAGAAAAATAGGAAAATTTGAACAGGCTGACGGCGGAACATTATTTTTGGATGAGATTGGCGATATGCCGCCGGATATGCAGGTAAAGATTTTAAGAGTCATACAGGATAAAGAACTTGAAAGAATTGGCGGTTGTGATACAATAAGATGTGATGTAAGGATTATTGCAGCAACACATTGTAATCTTGAAGCATTGGTAGAGAAGGGGACATTCAGGGAAGACCTGTATTACAGATTAAATGTACTGCCTATTTATGTTCCTTCCCTAAAGGAGCGCAGGGAAGATATACCTATGCTTTTGGAGCATTTTATAAAAAGAATAAGCATAAATATGAATAAGGAAATAGCCGGAGTATCCCCGGAGGCTGAAAACTGCTTGCTGAATTACGATTGGCCGGGTAATATAAGGGAATTGGAAAACCTGGTGGAGAGAGTCATAGCTCTTACTGACGGGAATGAAATTGATATGAACAGCCTTCCTTCCAAAATATCGTCCCTTTATCGTGTAAACCAGCATACATATTCCGCCCCTGCACTTATTAACATGAATAATTCGGGTAATATAGCTACTCTGGAGGAATATGAAAAAGAGATAATTAAAGAGGCCTTGGCAAGGTTTGGCAGTTATAACGCCGCGGGAAAGGCCTTGGGGATAACACACAAGACGGTGGCTCTGAAAGCACGCAGATACAATATTGTCATATGAAAAAAGGATTGGGAGGGTAATAATGAGCATAACGTATAATAGCATGATAAATGTTGCAGCCATAATTATTCTCAGCTATTTTGCAGGTTCCATACCAACAAGCATAATAGTATGCAAAGCTGTAAAGGGAATTGATATTAGAAAACATGGAAGCGGGAACCCGGGAGCTACAAATGTTTTCAGGGTTATGGGCTGGAAAGCCGGTATTCTTGTTGTGTCCATAGATATTTTCAAGGGTTTTGCGGCAGCAGAGTGGATATCGGGATTGGATTTTTTCGGAGGGGCACCCCAAAGCAGTATGCTGGTTCCGATACTTGCAGGTGCTGCTGCGGTAATAGGACATTGCTTCACCATATTTGCGGGTTTCAAAGGCGGAAAGGGCATCGCTACATCAACGGGGATGCTGATAGCGTTGTTTCCCATGCCCCTTTTGGTTTCGGCAGCTACATTTACTGTTGTGCTCCTGACAAGCGGATATGTATCCTTAAGCTCTTTGACAGCAGCAATTGTGTTTCCTGTGACAATGACAGCCTTATATATTAATAATACGGATAATATCGATCAGACTGCCCTTATTTTCAGCATTATTATTGCAGTTTTCATATTCTACACCCACAGAAGCAATATTAAGAGGCTTATTGCGGGGAACGAAAACAGATTTGAAAAGCTGCGTATTCTTGCGAGAAAGAAGTGTTAGGCGCTAATTCACCGTTGCTTCATAATCTCCTGAAGTACTCTCCGCTGTAATCTTTAATATTGTTCAGAACATTATCCAGCTGCTTCAGCAGTTTGCTTTTGTCATGGGGAAGGGTTCCTTCAAGGGAAAAGTAATTGGAGGCATGATTGCTTCTGAAAATACAGTTCCGAAGCTCAAGATTCCGGATCAGCAGTTGAGTCTCCAAAGCTACTTCTTCAGCGGACAGCAGCTTGAAGGTGTCCTCCTGCACCAAATCATGCATCCGGGTGCCGGGCTCAATCAGCAAGGTCAGCAAACCCAGATAGTCAGGGTTTATCTCGTTAATAACCCTTGCGGATTCTCTTGCATGCTCCTCCCAGCCATCCTTTCCGCCCAACCCGGAAATAAGGGTTACGGAAAGCTTGATGCCCGAGCTTACTATGCGTTTTCCTGCTTCAATTATTTCTTTGGAGTCCGCTCCCTTGTCTACAGCCTTAAGAATCTTATCGCTGCCGGACTCAACTCCCAGATATACTATCCCGAGGCCGTGCTCTTTAAGGGATGTTAACTCCTCAAGGGATTTCCTCAATATATCCCCGGGAGTGGCATATATGCCTACCCGTTCGCAATGGGGGAAAAGCTCTCTGATTTTTTGCAGAATGTCTTTAAGGTCTTGGGTCTTCAGCACCAAAGCATCACCGTCTGCGAGAAAAATCCTGCGCACCTTATTATTGCGTGCAGCCATTTCCTCCAGGTCCTTGAATACATCGCTCTTGCTGCGGATTCTGAATTTCTTGCTTTTATACATGCCGCAGAAGGAGCATCTATTGTGGGAGCACCCTATTGTAACTTGAAAAATCAGGCTGTATGCCTCACTGGGGGGCCTGTATAAAGGTTCATCATATATCATATAAGCATCATTCCTTAATATTATTTAGTTGCGTTGATTAATAAAAGTATATCAATTATACTAAACTTTTTAAACTCCTAATGGACGCAGATCGTCCTGGAAATTATGTCTAAGTTTTTTAAAAAAGTGGTATAATGAAACCATTGATAGAAAAAGGAGGAATGCGCTTGGAACAATATAGTCAAGTTGTCGGACTGTGGCAGTCGTATAGAATCCGGTCCGCCGATGATTTGGATAAATATCTTAACAGTTTCCGTGTCTTGTTTGCGTTCCACTCCGGAAAGATAGAAAATGAGGAAATCAACTACCACGATACAAGAGAAATTTTTGAAAATGGTAAGGTAGTGAACTATACAGGGAGTCCTCGCACCCTGTTCGAACAACAAAACCAAAAGCTGTGCTATGAGGTTTTAAAAGAAAAAATTGTGAAAAGGGATCCTCTCAGCGTAGAACTAGTCAAGGAAATTCATAAGCTTCTCACTGTCGGAACATACGATGAACGCAGGTACATTAAGAATGAGGAAAGACCGGGAGAGTTTAAAAAGCATGATTATGTAACTGGCATCCATGAGATCGGTTCTGCTGCGGAAGATGTGGAAAATGATCTGACGAATTTGATTACTGAAGTAAATGCATATGGGGGAAAGGATATTTTAAAAGCCTCAGCCTACCTTCACGCCAGGTTTGAGTTTATCCATCCCTTCGCAGATGGTAACGGACGTGTCGGCAGGACTCTCATGAATTATTATCTTATGACGCATGACCATCCGCCACTTGTCATCTATGAGGAGGATAAGCGAATGTATTATGAGTGTCTGGAAAAGTATGATGAAGCTGAAGAATTAAATCCTCTGTATGAGTTTCTTAAGTATGAAACAGAAAAAACATGGGAAAAGGCACTAGCTCTTGCCGATAGAAAAAAACCGGAACGCAGAGGCTTGTTGAGGCACACTGAGTAAATGTGTATTGAAATCAATAGTCATCTCAAAAGGGATGACTTTTTTGCTGCGTCATCGGCGATCATTTATCCTGCATGCGAGCTATAGGTAAATGAATCACAAATTGTTTAATAAAACTCTTGACAAGGTGTGGAGGCAGTGTGAAAAATTTTGTGGCTTCCCTGGTACAAAATTCTGATCTTTCTCCTGAAGATATTGAGGAACTCAAGGAATTCCTAAAATCAGGAGGTAACCAGCATGAATAATTTTTTCAAGAT
>JAGOLK010000019.1:13255-27917 GCA_017994115.1 Clostridia bacterium
TGGAGGCAGTGTGAAAAATTTTGTGGCTTCCCTGGTACAAAATTCTGATCTTTCTCCTGAAGATATTGAGGAACTCAAGGAATTCCTAAAATCAGGAGGTAACCAGCATGAATAATTTTTTCAAGATTGTATTATCGATGTCCGTATCAGGTTCTATATTATCCTTGATTCTTTTTGCTGTGAGACCTTTGATAAAAAGACATTTTTCCAAAGCATGGCAGTATTATATCTGGCTTGTGGTCATATTTCGGTTACTCATTCCCTATTCTCCTGAAGCAAGTCTTGTAGGGAATCTGTTTGATATGGCTGAAACCGTGGGCGTGGAACATGCTATCTATCTTGTACCGGCTATACCGGATATGGAAGTAAGGGGAAATACCCTTGAGCAGCTTCCTGATTATAATCCGGATGAGCATGCTATCCCACAGCATGGCAAAGGGAGAACTTTTGAATATTTAGAATATATCTGGGCTTTTGGCGTTCTCCTTCTTTTTGCCCTCAGGATTTTTCAATACGGAAGTTTCATATGCAAAGTCAAAGCAGGATCAAGCATTGTAAAAACTGCAAAAGTATTGGATATATTTCACCAAGTAGAGAATGAACTCAGAATAAAAAGAAAAGTTTCCCTGTGCCAAAGTAATCTTATTAAATCCCCGATGCTTATTGGACTTTTAAAGCCTGTCATTATTATTCCGGAAAACCCCCTGGCGCTTGGTAAACTTAACTATGTATTCAGGCATGAGCTTATTCATTTCAAACATCTTGATATTTGGTATAAGTGGCTGGTACAGCTAACCGTCTGTATCCACTGGTTCAATCCCCTTGTTTATATCATGAGCCGCCAGATCAACAACCTGTGCGAATTTGCCTGTGATGAAGCCGTATCAAAAGAATTGGATGCAGAAGGGAAAATGGAATACGGGAACACCATTATTAATGTCGTGTCTTTTGATACGGCTTACAAGTGTAAGGTCTTCTCCATGACTCTCTGTGAAGGGAAAAAGAACTTGAAGGAAAGACTGGGTGCCATTATGAAGGCAGAAAAAAAGTCCGGAAGAATCATTTTACTGTCTCTGGTTTTAATAGTGGTATTGTGCTGTACGGCTGTATTGCTGGGCACTTATTCGGCAGGCGATTATGGGAAAAGGCCGCTGAATGAATCGGATATGCAGCTTGAATATACTGCTGCATCAAAGCAGGATACTGTGGACAGAAGTATTGAGGCCTTAGGGCAGAAACACTTGGAACAAGAAAAAATACGAGAGAAAGTGGTACTCATTGATCCTGGCCACGGCGGTGACGATACAGGAGCCGTTTATGTCGACGAGAACAGCGTTGAAATCAGGGAAAAGGATTTGAACCTTGAAATTTCGCTTTTGCTCCGGGATATGCTTAAAGAATCAGGAATTAATGCAGGCATAACCCGGCATGAAGATCTCAAGGTAACGTTGGAAGACAGAATGGATTCAGCAATGAATTTAAATGCTTGTTTATTTGTAAGCGTGCACTTTGGAGCCAATATGGATCGCACAGAAAGAGGTACCTTGACACTGCACAATTCTTCAAATAATGATGCGGCCTTTGGAATCACAGGGAAAAAAGCAGCGCAGTTGATACATAATAAAGTTGTAAGAGAACTTGGGACGGAGGATGCAGGCATGATGGAAATGGAAAGCCTCAAATATAGTAGTTTGAATATGCCTGCCGTGGTTATTGACCTGGCTTTTATGACAAATGCGTCGGATAGAGAAAGACTTATGACCGAAGAATTTAGCTTGGATGCGGCAAAAGCTTTACAAGATGGCATAATAGCCGCACTAAATGAAATGTAAAAATCAAATGCCGGGTGCGAAAAATCTGCACCTGGCATTAAAAGCTATGTTGAACTGATTTGGTTCAAATACTCTACAAGCTTCTTTCGTTCCTCTTCATTCAGAGCATGCAGCACCTTTTTGTTCTCTTCTTCAATGATTTCCGTCACCGGCTTCTCCAGCAGCCTTCCCCGCTCTGTCAGCACTACCTTTAAGGATCGCTTGTCCTTGGGATCTGCTATTCTTTTTATCATGTTCTTGTTCTCCATCCGGTCAAGGATTCCGGTAATGGTTGAAGCGTCCAGAAATAAGCTGCCGGCAATCTGGCTGGGATTCTGACAGTCCTGAGACCATAGGCATTTCAATACCCCGTATTGTGCGGGGGTTACGTCATATTTGGCCAGGCTTGCCTTAAATTGCTGAAATACTACCTGTTGGGTTTTAGTCAGCAAAAAGTTGATACATTCGTCCAGCATCATCACAATACAACCTTCTTCCGGATTTGAATATTTATAATAACATAAAGAATAAAGAAATTAAGTAAATTTGTCAATGGACCATTAATAAAAAAACCGTAATAAATGCATGGGAACTGTGAGAATGTACCCTTGATAAAGCATTGGAATTACTTGGTTTAAGGGAATGCTGCATAAAAGTAATTTGTTGACAAACAAAATTCGTAATGCTATCATATTTTTAGGGAACTATATATGATTTATATAGTTAAAAAATTAACAAGGAGATAGTGTATATGCAATTTTTTGAATTTACCGAAGAACAGGAATTACTGCGCAAAGCGGTGCGGGAGTTTGCAGAAGCGGAAGTGGCGCCGAAAGCGGCAGAATGGGATGAGAATGACTATTGCCCCATGGAGCTTTTCCCCATGATGGGCGAATTGGGAATCAACGGAATATTCACCCCTGAAGAGTACGGCGGAGCAGGAATGGGACATGTGGAAAGAGCCATATGCATAGAAGAAATATCAAGGTATTCCGCAGGACTGGGCATTGCACTCATGACACACCACCTTGGAATGTCGGCAATATTGGATTTCGGGACTGAAGAGCAGAAAGCAAAATATCTCCCTGAATTATGTGCCGGAACAAAACTATGCGGGCTTGCAGTCACAGAACCAGGAGGAGGTTCGGACTTTGCAGGGCAGAAAACCACAGCAGAGCTTGTTGACGGACAGTGGGTCCTAAACGGACGCAAATGCTTCATCACCAACCATCATGCAGACGTAAACGTGATTACGGCAGTAACAGGCCAGGACGAAAAAGGAAGGAACCAGCTGAGTGCATTCATAATAGAAAAGGGTACACCGGGCTTCGGTCCCGGACGCAAAGAGCATAAACTGGGACTCAGAGGCTCGGTAACAGGTGACGTAATACTGAACGAGGTTAAGATACCCGAAGAAAACATCATAGGCAAGGTTGGAGCCGGATCAAAGATAGGCATGGCCGCAATAGGAGAAGTAGGAAGAGCGGGAATGAGTGCTATCTGCGTAGGTATTTTAAGAGGCTGCGTAGAAGAAGCGGTCAAATTTGCCAACGAAAGAGTAGTTTACGGCAAGCCGATAGCAAAGCTTCAGGCAATTCAATTTGAAATAGCAAACATACGCACCGAATACGAAGCGGCAAAAATGCTTCTTTACTATGCAGCAGGGAAAAAGGATGCAAAACTCCCTGCAACACCGGACTTTGCAATAGCCAAATACTACAGCACCGAAGCGGCGGTAAGGGCATCAAAAAGAACCATGGACCTTATGGGAGGCTATGGAGTAATAAACGAATACCCTGTAGGACGCTTCTTAAGGGATGCCCTGGCATCAATACCATCAGGAGGAACCTCCCACGTACAGCAGCTTATCATAGCGGGAAATACACTATCGGCATTCAAAGCCTAGGTGAGCTAAGCAGAGCAGAAACAGATAAAGGAGAATACTTATGGCTTTAAAAATAGTAGTATGTATCAAGCCGGTACCGGATCCTGATTACTATGACAAAGTAAGCATAGACCCCGTAACAAAAAGAATAACCAGGGAAGGAATACCGACAATAATAAACCCCGTAGACAAGAATGGGATAGAAGCAGCCCTGAAGCTTAAAGCACAGTACGGGGGCAAAGTAACAGTACTCACAATGGCCCCCCCAAATGCCACGGAGAATCTCAAGGAAGCACTGGCAATGGGAGCGGACGAAGCAGTACTGCTGTCGGACAGAGCCTTTGGAGGAGCAGATACCCTGGCTACCTCCTACACCCTGGCAAAAGGAATAGAAAAGCTGGAAGGCTTCGACATTGTATTCTGCGGAACAGAGAGCGCAGACGGAGCCACAGCCCAGGTATCCTCCCAATTGGGAGAATGGCTTGGAGTACCCCATTTGTGGAATGTATTCAGCCTCGAAAACCGGGACGAAAGAACCCTCAGAGTCAAAACCAAAGCAGAAAACGGCTTCATGGAATGGGAAGTTAAATTACCCTGCCTGTTGGGAGTATCCAGAGAGCTGAACAAACCCCGGTTCATATCGGCCATGGGAATCATAAAAGCCAAGAACAAGCCAATAACAACATGGGGCAAAGCAGACCTTGACATAGAAGAAGAAAGACTGGGACTTGCCGGCTCACCCACAAAAGCGGGAGCCATATTCACACCGGACCTCAAGCGAAAAGGAGAAATGCTTACCGGTTCAGCAGAAGAAATAGCGGATGCCATCATAGAAAAACTTAGGGCAGCAGGAGTAAACATCCCCACAAAAGGTGATGCATGCATCATAGAGGGAGGTGCCCGATAATGAAGAAAATATGGGTATTTGCCGAATACGTGAACTGCACCCTGGACAGAGTCACACTGGAGCTTCTGACAAAAGCAAAGGAGCTGGCATCGGGACTCAAGGGAGAAACGGAAGTGGCAGCGGTACTTATAGGCAGCAGAATAGGAAGCACATGCAAAACATTAGCGGAATACGGAGCAGAAAAAATATACCTGGCGGAATCCGATGAGCTGAGCTTATATAACCCGATGCTCTATGCGCCCATAATAACGGAGCTGGTACAAAAAGAAGACCCGGACATATTCCTTTTCGGAGCCACGGCAATAGGCTCGGAACTGGGTCCTACAGCAGCGGCACAGCTGAAGACGGGAGTAGCCGCCCACTGTGTAGATATGCATATAGATGAAAACGAACATCTGGTAGCCGCAGTACCGTCCTTCGGAGGGAAGATACTGGGAGAGATACTGTGTCCCGACACACGGCCCCAGATGGCAAGCGTCAAGCCCGGTATCTTCGTACAGGGAGAACCGGAGGAAAGGGAAGCCCGAATCATAAAAGTGGATGTCAGCGGAATAAAAGCGGATAATCTGCCCTTAAAGGCAATAAGCCTTGAGAAAAAAGAAACAGAGGGAGTGCCCCTGGACAAAGCGGAAGTAGTATTCTGCGGAGGCTACGGCCTTGGTTGCAAAGAGAACTGGGAGAAGCTTGAGAAGCTGGCAGCGATATTCGGAGGAGCGGCGGCCTGCACCCGTCCTGTAGTGGATGAGGGATGGGCACCGGGAGAACATGTAATGGTAGGCACCAGCGGCAAGTCCATAAGGCCGAAGGCATATGTAGGCTTCGGGATATCCGGGGCGACCCATCATATCTGCGGAATGAAGGATTCCGGATTGATAATAAGCGTCAACAGGGATGAGAAGGCGGCGGTATTCGAGGTATCGGACGCAGGCGCTGCCGCAGACCTGAACAAGATTCTGGATCAGTTGATAATTAAACTTGATTTATAAAGGAGGGTAAAGAAATGGCATTGAAGACAGGAGCTCAGTATATAGAAGAAATGAAGAAAATGAGGCCCAATGTTTACAAGTGGGGAGAACTCATAGAAGACGTGACCACACATCCCGCAACGGCATGCCATATAAAGAACGTGGCAAAATGGTACGATAATTCCTTCGACCCCGAGAAAGAACAGATATATACAACTACATCGGCTCTTTCAGGCAACAAGGCCCATCGCTGGACTACCCTGATAGCAAGTGCGGATGATATGCTGGGGAACGCAAATATGAAAAGAGACGGATATCATACCTGCGGAAGCTGTATGGGTCCTGTATGTGCAGGATGGACGGTACTGAACGCACTTTGGGGTGTAACCTATGAGATGGATCAGGAGTTGGGAACTGATTATCATGAAAGACTGAAAAATTTCTTTGCATTCGCAGAAGAAAAAGCCCTTGCATTAAGCGGAGCACTTACAGACGCAAAGGGCAACAGGGCACTTAAGCCGGGCCAGCAGGATAATCCCGACATGTACCTGCATGTAGTGGAAAAAAGAGAAGACGGAGTAGTAATCCGGGGCTTCAAGAACCAGATATGCGGAGTGGTGGGATCACAGTACATTATAGTCATGCCTACTACCGGAATAGGAGAGGATGAAGCCGAATATGCAATAGCCGCAGCAGTGCCGAGAGATGCGGAAGGGGTGACTATTGTAGAGACAAGGCGTCCCTCGGATACAAGAATAGAAGAGGAAGGCTGGGACGGTATAAAGTCCGGAACTACCCAGTCCTATATCATATTTGACAACGTATTCGTACCCAACAAGCATGTATTCATGAACGGAGAAGCAAAATACACGGGAAAACTGATAGGAAACTTTACCGCGATATACAGAGCAGCCATAGGAGCATGCGTAGCAGGCCAGGGAGATGTTATGATCGGAGCGGCCCTCGGCATGGCAAGAGCAAACGGGCTTGCACAGAAGGCATTCCAGGACAAGCTTACCCAGATGGCAGTCAACAATGAAACAACATACGGGCTGGGGATAGGAGCCATGTATACAGGTAAGAAGCATAAATCGGGGGCATTTTATCCCAATCCGCTCCTTGCCCATGTAAACAAGGTGCATGTAGCGACCCTTCCGTACAATACGAAGGTTTTGGCCCAGGAGATTTCGGGAGGCATAGCGGAAACAGGATGTATGCCGTCCTATAAGGATATGATGTCGCCGATATACGGAGAAAAGCTTATAGAATCATTAAGATCTGCAGTACCGGGAGAAGACAGGATAAAGATGGCAAGGCTTGTAGAGTGGCTGACAATCGGAGGAGGCGTACCGGGGTGCATGCATGGCGGCGGGTCTCCTGACACGGCAAAGATGGTAGTAAAAGCAGCGACTAAATGGGACAATTATGTAGATTATGCACGTGCCTTGGCTCAGGTAGAGAGCCCATTGAAGGAGGAAAAGAAAAAGTGAAACAGATAAGATGGCATGGCCGGGGGGGCAATGGAGCCTTTACAGCTGCCAGGCTTCTGGGCGTTGCGGCATCGGTATTCGAAGGTAAATCGGCACAGGCGTTTCCATCCTTCGGCCCTGAGCGCCGCGGAGCACCGGTGCTTGGTTTTACCAGAATAGCGGATAAAACCATTACCGACCACAGCCAGGTATATGAATGTGACTGTGTAATTGTGCTGGATGAGACTTTGTGTGATGTGACAAATGTAGCTGCGGGACTTAAGCCCGACGGCGTCCTGGTTATCAACACAAGAAAATCAGCGGATGAAGCGGCACAACATATCAGATTTGAGGACCCATCCAGAATAGTTGTCATTGACGCCACGGATATTGCCCTTGAACTCTTGGGGAATCCGATAGTAAACACAATCATGCTCGGTGCGGCAGTAGGCGCGACCGATATGGTATCAATGGAATCGGTTGAAAAAGCCATTGACGATGTAATGGGCAGGAATCTCAGGGAAAAGAACAAGAAAGCGGCAAGGGCAGCTTATGACAGGGTTAAGGAGGCGGTGAGGCAATAATGAACAAACCGAAATGGAACAAGGATTATAAAGCACCATCCTCCTGGGATGAAATGTTTTTTGGAGCAAGCAATGGGGTAGGGATACTGCCGACTCCCAATTCGGGTTTCAGGACATTGCATCCGGAAATCGACAGTAAAGCGTGCATAAAATGCATGATGTGCTGGGTTTTTTGCCCGGAAGGCTGCATAGACAAGAGCGGCGACCATCTTGAAATAGATATGGATTACTGCAAAGGATGCGGGATCTGCGCAGCCGAATGCCCGAAAAATTGCATTAAAATGGTTAAGGACGGTGATACGGAATGAGTAAAAAAGCTTTTTTGTCCGCCAATGAGGCAGCGGCTTACGGTGTAAAGCTTTCAAGGCCTCATGTCGTATCGGCATATCCGATTACACCGCAGACCACTTTGGTTGAGAAGATTGCAGATTTTCTGGCAAACGGAGAAGCGGATTTCAAATATATGATGGTAGAAAGTGAACACAGCGCAATGGCTTCAGCTTTGGGTGCATCCATGATGGGAGCGCGGACATTTACTGCATCCTCCTCCCAGGGGCTTCTTTACATGTGTGAAATGCTGAGCTATGTAAGCGGAGCGAGATTCCCGATAGTAATGGTTGATGCAAACCGTTCCATTGCCACACCCTGGAATATTTTCGGAGACCAAAGGGACGCTATGGCAATGAGGGATTCCGGATGGATAATGCTGTATGTGGAAAGCGGACAGGAGGCATTGGATACCGTCATACAGGCATTCAGGATAGCTGAGGATCCCGAAGTCATGACCCCTGTCATGGTCAATATCGACGGTTTTACCCTTACCCATACCTATGACATGGTGGAGATACCGGAGCAGGAGGAAGTGGACAGCTTTCTGCCGCCTTACAGTACAACAAACAAGATGGATATGAAGAATCCCAAAACCTTATGCATGTCAGTGGGCCCTGATTTCCATACCGAAGGCCGATTTTTGCAGCAAAAGGCTTTTGAAGCTGCAAAGAGGAAGATTGTCTCTGTCAATGATGAATATGCAAAATTGACAGGCAGATCCTACGGCGGAATGATTGAAGAATACCGCGCCGATGATGCTGAGGCAGTCCTGGTGGCGGTAGGAAGTGTGGCAGGTACTGTAAGAGTAGTGGTGGACGAAATGAGAGAAGCAGGGAAGAAGGTAGGCCTTATAAAGCTCAGAAGCTTCAGGCCCTTCCCCAAGGAGTATTTCGAATCGATAAGAGATAAATTTAAAGCTGTAGGAGTAATAGACAGAAGCATATCCTTCGGTTTTGACGGAACTGTATTTTCTGAGGTCAAGTCTGCCATATACGGTTCAAGCGCAAAGATGGCCAATTACATCGTAGGCCTGGGTGGAAGGGATATACCGAAACACCAGATAGAGACAATGTTCAGCAAGCTTTTCGGTATTGCTTCCGGAAAGAATGAAGCTGAAGTGCAGTTCTTAGGAATGAGGTGGGAATAATGGCAGTAAATATTAAAAACTTGCCTGATGAGGAATTGTTGTACGGTGCAAAGACCTGCCAGGGATGCGGAGTAACACTTGCAGCCAGGCTGGCCCTTAAAGTCTTGGGCGAAAAGACCTGTCTGGCCACTCCCGCTTGCTGTTTTGCAGCTACCACAACAGTATATCCCCAGTCTTCAATTTTTGTAAACAATGCGATTACTGCATTTCCGGCCCTTGCCTCTACATTATCGGGAATGGCAGTGGCAGCAGAAGCTCTCGGATGGGATGAGGATATTACAATTCTGGGCATTGCAGGAGACGGAGGAACGGTTGACATAGGCCTGCAGGCATTGTCCGGGGCAGCGGAAAGAAATGAGAACATTATCTATATCTGTGTAGACAATGAAGCATATATGAACACAGGAAACCAGAGAAGCGGCGTAACCTCATACAAGGCATGGACGACAACCACACCGACCGGCTCATGCTCCAAGGGTGAGAAGAACAAATTCAAGAAGAGTCTGTTTGAAATCATGGCGGCTCATCGTGTGCCTTATACGGCTACAGCTTCTGTTGCATATCCGAAGGATTTTATGGAAAAGGTTGAAAAGGCCAAGAATATAAAGGGCTGTAAGGTTATTCACGTAATGACCCCATGTCCTACCGGTTGGGGCTATGACCCCGCTATAACGGTAAAAACAGCAAAGCTGGCTGTCGAGTGCGGCCTCTGGTATCTTGCAGAGTTTGAAAACAACGAGTTCAGATTCAATTTTGTACCCAAGGAATTCAAACCAGTGGAAGAATACCTGAAGCTGCAGCGCAGGTTCAGGCATCTGGATGAAAGCGATTACAGGGAGATTGAGGCTAACAGGGATGCTGAATGGAACAGGATGAGAAAAAGATACGCATAAGGAAGAGAAGCAGAAAAACAACTATGGTGCAGGATGCCATAGTTGTTTTTTTTGGAATGAGTAGGGAAAGGCAGGGAAATGCCACTTTCGGTCAATATCACAAGGTAAACCCAAGTAACCTCATTTACAGCATTTGACTTAAATGTAACAGGATGTTATCATTACCATGACCTTGGGAAAGGACAATTTTTTATGGAGGGTTGTGTTAATGAAGGCGCGCAGAATCCAGCTGCGGCAGGAGGTCTATCAAGATGATGCATGGAAGATTGCCGATTGGCTGGATGATCACGAAGTAATTCAATATTTGAACGAAGGGCAGAATGTCGTTGAAAGCATTAAACAAGTGATTCAAAGAGTAAACATGCCTGTTCTCACTCATTTATTCAATCAAAAGGGGAGTTTTTTCATCATTATTGAAGAAAGGCAGCCTATCGGGTTTTTAAGGCTGGTTCCAAAGGGTAAGGCAGCAGAGATGGTTATAGTAATAGGTGAAAAAGAAAAATGGGGCAAAGGTATAGGGAAACATGCAATTCTGGAAGGTTTGCACCATGCATTTTTTGAGTGGAGGATGGATGAGGTGATTGCAAAAATTAACTTTAAGAATGAGCGATCAATAAGGGCATTTAAGTCGGTGGGATTTAAGCCGGAAAAGGAACTGATGAAGGAAATTCAATACTCCATCTCTATAAGAGAGTTTCTTAAGATTGGATAATTAAGGGGCAGGGGTATTTTTAGACTTATGCATACATAGAAAGAACTTGATGTGGTATAATTTCCATATCAGGTTTTTCTTTTCTGAAGAGAAAGGGATTGCACCGGGATGTTTGAAAAGGGGATGATAGTTTGAAAAAAATAACGAATGTTTCAATCATAGGCTTGGGGGCTATAGGAGGCAGCTATGCCGAAAGGCTTTGCCGAAACAATAATGTTAATCTTACTGTTGTAGCGGACAGATCCAGGATTGAAAAATACAACACAAACAAGCTGACAGTAAACGGAAAGCCCTGTGACTTAAAATTCTTGCAGCCGGATAGTGATGAGGCCCCTGCGGATCTGGTGCTTATAGCGGTCAAATACAACAATCTCAGCCAGGCTATTGATGCAATAAGAAAACGCGTAGGGCCGGATACCGTTATAATGTCTCTTATGAACGGAATTGACAGTGAAGAGATTATCGGTGAGGCTTTCGGTATGGAAAAGCTGCTGTTTTCATCCTGTGTAGGCATTGATGCGCTCAGAGAAGGCAATAATATCCGTTACACAAGCTTTGGGAAGCTGTATTTCGGTGAACGGGAGAATAAGCTGCATTCCGAAAGAGTGGAACGTGTAAAGGTTCTGTTGGATGAATCAGGTATCTCTTATCATATTCCCGAGAACATGATAAAAGCTTTGTGGTGGAAATATATGGTGAACATAGGCCTGAATCAGGTTTCTGCAGTTCTTGGAGCACCATACGGGGTGTTCAATACCGTTCAGGAAACCCGCGAGCTTGCGGATGCAGCTATGAAGGAAGTAATTGATGTTTCAATAAAAGCCGGCATCAATCTTGAGGAAGAGAGCATAGAAGAGGTGCACAGACTGGTGGATACTCTTTCAGCGGATGGCAAGACCTCCATGCTGCAGGATATTGAAGCCGGGAGGAAAACAGAGGTGGAGATGTTCTCGGGTGTATTGCGGAAGATGGGAAGGGAATATGGAGTACCGACACCTGTAAACGACACTTTGTTTAGAATGATAAGAACCTTGGAACAGATGAAGTGATTTTATTCATAGGACAGCGAAAGCTTAAATAATTATAGATATGACTATTCCATAAAAGGAGATTTTCTATGATTAGGAACCTTAAGCTTTCGCTCCAGATAGGTGCAGTTTTTATCGGCACCGTGGTCGGCGCCGGTTTTGCCACCGGTCAGGAAATCATGCAGTTTTTTACCTGCTTTGGACAAATAGGCGCAGTAACTCTATTACTGTCAGGTGTACTTTTTTATTTAATGGCTGCTGCCGTTACCAGGGCTGCAGCCTATTACAATGCCTACAACTACAAGGAGCTCATATATCAAATTGCCGGGAACAGAATCGGATTTGTATATGATATCCTGGTAACTGCCTTTCTTTTCATAGGCACTTCCATAATGTTCGCAGGCAGCGGCGCACTTTTTCATGAAAGCCTGGGGCTGCCCCATACCTTGGGGGTAGTACTCATGGCAGTTCTGACATTTATCATAATACTTCATTCGCTGACAGGAATACTTAATATAAATTCCGTTATAGTTCCAATACTTTTCACTGTCATTACTGCGGTACTGGCAGCAACTATTATGAACGGCGATATCCAAGGCATCGGTTTAAGGCTTTCGGAGAACTATGACGGCGGTTTTTTCAAGCCTGTATTCTACTTTCTGTTTTTTTGCAGTTACAATACTTTTCTTTCCATTGGGGTGCTGTCTGCAATACCTGAGAAAGTTAAAAACCGGTCGGTTCTTAGGACCGGAGTTTTCTTAGGTGCAATGGGGCTCATGCTTTTGTCCCTTATGCTCAATATAAGCCTTACTCTTAAGAGCCCCCAAGTGTTTAATTATTCGATACCCATGGACTGCATAACCTCAGGCCTCGGAAGGATAATAAAAAGTGTTGTTGCCCTTTGCATATGGTGTGAAATATTTTCAACTGCCGTATCAAATGCCTTCAGCATAGCAAAAAGGCTGAGTAAGAACAGGCATATATCATATAACCAAACCTGTTTCTTCACTGTTCTTTGCTGCCTGCCCCTGGCTTTTCTGGAATTCAAAGGGCTTATAAGCTTCTTTTATCCGTTGTTCGGGGCACTGTCTATTTTTATTATCTTCAGGCTGCTGTTTGCTTCATATGGGTTCGGCGGTAAAACAAAGAAGTATATTTCTTTAGTTTCAATACTTTGTATGATTGCGGTATTTGCAAATGCCGCAAACAACCCGCAGCCGTGTTTCGCTTATATTGAACCGGTTGAGTCATCCTACGACATTACCATGAAGCAGGACATTCTTTGCTTGATGATGGCATATCCTGAGCATATTGCAAGGGTAGAGAAGCTGGAAGGCCGGGTATATGTAACAATGAAGTCCGGAAGGAAGATACTATATGACGATAAAAAAACAAAGGGCATGGAGGCAAAGATTGCATATCCTGATTTGCAGGACATGATGGAGCAGGTTTACCTTATTGAGCCCATAAAAAAACTTATGGATATAAATTATGATCCGGGACGTGCCAGGGTATACAGCCTGCTGAATGAGGTTTATGGAGGCTCCAGGCAGCAGATTGAAGGAAACCTTATAAATGTAAATACCGGATACGGAGCATTTCAGTTCAATAGGAACAATAAGGCTGCGGAAGCTTTAAAGAATGTTATGGCCGAACTTGCTTCAGCAGCAAAAAACAGAAAAGATATCAGAGCTTGTGTATACCCCTGCAGCGGTACCTACAATTATCGCGTTATTTCAGGTACAAACCGCCTGAGCCCTCATTCATACGGAATAGCCATAGACCTTGCAAGGGACAGCAGGGACTATTGGCAGTGGGCTTCCAGGGAGGAAGGGCAAAAAAGGCTGTCCTCCTATCCCAATGAGATTGTTGAACTGTTTGAAAGGAATAACTTCATATGGGGCGGAAAATGGGGGCATTTTGACATACTTCATTTTGAATACCGGCCGGAGATTCTGATTAAAGCCCGATACTTTGGAAACAGCCTGGACATTCATAAGCCATGGTACAACGAAGTACTTCTTGAGGATGCATATGCAGCGGGATGCATTAGAAAAATAGATAAAGCGTTAGAGGGAAATTGACCTGGGATTCTTTAAACCTTATAATAAGAATCATAGAATGGCCAAAGTATGATAAGGAGTGAGAATGCATGAACAAACCCAAGGTTGCACTGATTCAAATGCATGTGGAAGAAGACAAGCTGAGAAATATGGTCAACGCATCTGACTTTATTAAAAAAGCGGCAGAGCAGAATATAGATATAGCAGTACTTCCCGAAATGTTCAATTGCCCTTACAAAACCTCCAACTTCCCTGTATACGCAGAGGAAGAGGGCGGAGAATGCTATAGCATTCTTTCGGAGCTGGCAAGAAAATATCAAATTTATCTTATAGCAGGGACTATGCCTGAAAAAGATGATAATGGCAGAGTATTCAATACCTGCTATGTATTTGACCGTAAGGGAAATAAAATCGGGAAGCACAGGAAAATGCACCTGTTTGATATAGCAGTTGAAGGGGGACAGTATTTTAAGGAATCCGAAACCTTGACGGCAGGGAATACCGTCACTGTGTTTGAAACGGAATTCGGGAAAATGGGCGTGGCTGTCTGCTATGATTTCCGCTTTCCGGAGCTGTCGCGGCTGATGGTGGAAGAAGGCGCCAAGGTATTGATCGTACCTGCCGCATTTAATATGACAACAGGACCGGCCCATTGGGAAGTAATGTTCAGGAGCAGAGCCATAGACAATCAGGTGTACACAATCGGAACTGCACCGGCCAGAGATGTGGATTCCTGTTACACCTCCTACGGAAATTCCATTATAGTTTCTCCATGGGGAGAGGTGGTTGCACGTTTGGATGAAAAAGAAGGGCTGCTTATTGAGACATTGAATCTGGATTATGTGGAAAAGGTGAGGAGGGAGCTTCC
>JAGOLK010000093.1 GCA_017994115.1 Clostridia bacterium
CCTCCCGGGCATACTGCCTGGCATTTTGTTGAATAAATATGGTATAATTCAATAATTAAGTTTGATTTATGCTATGTTGATATTTTAACCGTTTCAAACACAACTTACAAGGAGTATAAAAATGAAAATTATCAATAAAACCATTGATGGAAAATTTGTGGGCAGATTGAACAGGTTTGAGGGAATAGCAGAGATAAATGGAAGGGAAGTACCGGTTCATATACCTAATACCGGCCGATGCAGGGAACTCCTGTTTAAAGGAGCCAGAGTAATCCTGGAAATAAGGGAAAACAAGGCAAGGAAGACCCCCTATGAGCTGATAATGGTGTATAAGGGAGACAGGCTTATATCTATTGATTCCCAGGCACCAAACAAAATTGTTGAGGAAGCTGTAAGGGGAGGGCTGATAGAGGAGATAGGGAGCTACGAATATGTCAAGAGGGAGGCAAATTTTGGGCAAAGCAGATTTGATCTGCTTTTAAAGAAAGCCGAGGGAAGCGGAAACGCTGACTCCTGTTATATGGAAGTAAAAGGAGTGACTCTTGAGATTGATGGCATCGCATTGTTTCCTGATGCTCCCACTGAAAGAGGTGCAAGGCATATGAAGGAATTGGCTGCTGCCCGTAAGGAGGGCTACAGAGCTGCTGTGATTTTCCTCGTTCAGATGGGGGGTATCAAGACCTTTTCTCCCAATAAGCTGATGGATTCCGGGTTTTCCGAAGCCCTGGCAGATGCGCATTCCGAAGGTGTGGAAGTGCTTTCATACAATTGCAGGGTATCGGAAAAGGAAATAGTGATTAATGAAAAAGTTGATGTAGTATTGTGAAGCAATGATGAAATATTTCGAAATATATACAAGTTTTAAGAGATGGTTTTGTTCATTATCGAAATTTAATATAATATGAACTTTTTTTATTAAATTTCATATTATATATATTGAAATGAAGATTTCATAGGACTATAATAAAAATGACAATTAAATCTTCGTTAGGTGAGGCTCCTATACAGATAAATGCTGCTACCCGGAAACATCGAGAGATGCCAGCGGGTTAACAAGTACTATCGAATTAAGGTTCTACTTAATGCAGCTGGAAAACTTCTATCCAAAGCTGTATAGTGCCAAAGCTCCGCGAGTGAAGAAAAATGTAATGCTGTTACAGTATATTATTCCTTTCACTCCAGTGAAAGGATTTGTTATTTAAGAGAGGTGATTTAAATGGACGCAGGGCCCAGTAATTATTGCAGTAGAATATGGATAGACTATTGGGGAAAGTCTGTTTATTTCACCGTTGACAGCCGCTTTTCCCATTGTTGGGAGGAAAGACTATGGAAAATATCATTAAGGATTATATTGAAGTAAAGAATTATTCAGCCATAAAAAAAGCGCTGGAGGATATGCAGCCGGCCGATATTGCAGAGCTTCTGGAAGAACTTGATACAAAGAACAGCCTTTTGGTTTTCAGAATGCTTCATAAGGATGTCGCAGTAGAAGTATTTGCACACCTTTCTGTAAAACAGCAGACCAGTTTTACCCTTATGATTAAGGAGGACGAGTTAAAAGAAATATTGGAGGAGCTGTATTTCGACGATAAGATTGACTACCTTGAGGAAATGCCCTCAAGTGTTGTAAAAAAGATACTGAAGTATTCTCCGGAAACAGAGAGAAAACTTATCAACCAGTTCTTGAATTATCCGGAGAACTCAGCCGGAAGCCTGATGACAATAGAGCTGGTTGACCTGAAGAAGGAGCTTACCATTGACGAAGCACTGCTTCGCATCAGGCGGACAGCTTTGGATAAGGAAACCATATATACCTGCTACGTAACAGACAATAACAGAAAACTGGAGGGTACAGTCTCCCTGAAGGACCTGGTAATTGCACCCGGAAATAAAAAGGTTGAAGATATCATGGAGACGGATCCCATATTTGTAAAGACTATTGACGACCAGGAAGAGGTGGCGAATCTCTTTAAGAAATATGACCTTTTGTCCGTACCGGTTGTGGATCAGGAAAACAGGCTGGTAGGAATCATTACCATCGACGATATCGTGGACGTAATTGAAGAAGAGGCATCAGAGGATATACAGATCATGCACGGTTTGGCACCCAGTGAAGAAGAATATCTGAAGGCTGATATAATAACCCTGGCAAAACAGAGAATTTTCTGGCTGCTGTTCCTGATGCTTTCGGCAACTATTACCGGAAGCATAATAGAAAGCTTTCAGGGCAGCCTGGAGAAGGCAGTAGGACTTGCAGTATTCATACCTATGCTTATGGGTACCGGAGGAAATGCGGGGACACAATCATCAACACTGGTAATAAGGGGTATCGCTCTTGGAGAAGTTGTCTTAAGCGATATATCAAAGGTAATATGGAGAGAACTCAGAATAAGCCTGATGGTTGGAGTTTCGCTGGCAGTAGTAAATTTTGTACGGGTGTATTATCTTGGAAGGAACTCTTTTACAGTATCTGTGGTGGTAAGCGTCACACTCATACTTACAATTATGATAGCAAAGGTAATAGGAGGAGTGCTTCCGCTGTTTGCCAAAGCAATTAATATTGACCCGGCAATAATGGCCAGCCCGTTGATTTCAACTATTGTGGATGCACTTACACTGCTTTCGTATTTTAAAATAGCAGAAGCAATTATGCATATATAACATTAGTCACTAGCACAAGATACAAGACAAGAGATATAGGGTTTAAAGATTAAGATAGGAAGGTAAATACCGGCGTGGGGAAGCTATATTCGACGAAACCTTCCACCGACCTCGGAACGGGAATACCTCCAGGCAAAATAACCAGACGGACCCGCAGAGATGGGACCCCCGTCAGTGATTTTGCTGGCTTTGGAAGGTGAGGAGAACATACTTTCCCTACAGCCGGAGTATTTTACAAATTACTTTATGCTTAAAGCCTTTTTCAGTATTTTTGAGGCTATAGGAGCGGCTGTACTGCCGCCTCCGCCGCCATTTTCAATAAGTACCGCAATTGCAACCTTCGGACTGTCTGCCGGGGCAAAGCC
Source organism: Clostridia bacterium (assembly GCA_017994115.1). Lineage (GTDB taxonomy): Bacteria > Bacillota > Clostridia > Lutisporales > Lutisporaceae > BRH-c25. The sequence continues at coordinate 3,027 of JAGOLK010000093.1, forward strand.
TACAAACCATGCATGGGATTTTTGATTGCCGCTGACCTCGGCAGTGCCTGTTTTTCCTGCAACGGCAACTTTGCTGACCTTGGCCCCGGTTCCCGTACCGGACTCAACCACTTCGACCATCATATCCTTTATGGCTTCAGCGGTGCTTTTATCCATTATTCTGGCTATCTGCTTCGGTTTGAATTCTTTGATTATCTTATTTTCGCTGCTGATACTGCTTACTACGTATGGCTGCATCATAACTCCGTCATTTGCAATGGCTGCTGCCATCATTACAGCATGCAGGGGCGTCATAAGCACCTCACCCTGTCCTATAGACTGCTGGGCGATACTCCTGTTGTCAGATTTGCTCGGAAAAACACTTTCGGATACTCTTATATCTGTCTGTATTTTCTTGTTTAACCTGAACCTTACCGCTTCATTGTACAGATTGCTGTTTCCCAGCTTAAGCCCTTGCTTTATGAAATATGAATTGCAGGAGTATTTCAAGGCTTCCGAAAGGGTTATGCTGCCGTGAGCTTTGCCGTCGCTGTCTTTGATAATATAGCCGTCCGCATTTACTTCTCCCGTGCATTCCACCTCAATGTCCTGCAAATTGTTTTTCAAAATTGAGGAAGCCACTGCCAGTTTGAATATTGAACCCGGAGGGTAAAGCCCCTCTGAAGCTCTGTTCAGCAGAGGACTTTTCTTATCATTTATCAGGCTTTCCCAGTTGTTTTGTATGCCGGAGGGGTCAAAATCCGGTTTGCTTGCCAAGGCAAGTATTTCTCCGGTATCCGTCTTCAGCACAACTACTGCCCCTTTTTTGCCCCGCAGCAGATCGGAGGCATAAACCTGAAGGGAGCGCTCAAGTGTCAGATTGATATTGTTGCCTTTTATATAATAATCATTGATTTTGCTTCTCAGGTCCTCCATAGTGTCGCTGGCGCTCATAAGCTCCTTGTTATAAAGGGCTTCGAGGCCTGAAGAACCATATTTGGCACTTGAATATCCGATAACATGGGAAAAGTATCTGGGATAGACATATGTGCGTTTAACTCCGGCTTTATACTTTGCACTCTTTGCCAGAATCTCCCCGTTTTTATCCAGGATGCTTCCCCTTATTATATTGCCTTCTGATTCCCTCAGCCTTCTGTTATATGAGTTGGAGGCTATCAATCTGGACTCAAACAGGCTGAAATATAGAAGATACAAGCATATAAGGACAAATAAGGACAAGTATATATATTTAATAATTTTAATTCTGTCTTTCATATAAATCGCTCCTATCGGCTCGTGGTGTGCGGCATGAGGCTCTCGGCTTCAGATGCCTGTGAAGCTTTGTCTGTGTTGCACTGCAGCTCAGGGTTTGAACTGATATAATACAATATTCCCACATTCATGAACTGTGAAAGCAGTGAACTTCCGCCGTAGCTTACAAAGGGAAGTGTGACACCTGTTATGGGTATGATGTTCAGTACACCGCATACAATTACAAGGGTTTGAATTGCGGTAAGGGAGGTAAGGCCCAAAGCTGCCGATGAATATATGGGATTGCTGCATTTTGAGCTTATATCCATACCAATTATGCTGAGCAGCGCATACATGGCTAATAGGGATATCCCGTTCAATATACCTGTTTCCTCACATAATGCGGAAAATATGAAATCGGTGTGGACAGCAGGTATGAATTTTGGGTCCCCCAGATACAGCCCTGTACCGATGAAACCGCCTGTAGCAACTGCAAACAGTGATTGTGTTATCTGATAGGATTTGCCGGATATATATTTCCAGGGATTAATCCATGCCAAAACCCGGGATCTGATATATGAAAAAGCGAAGTAGCTAATAAAGGCCCCCCCTATTGCTGCACCGGCTGAGGCTGCGGTATAGAAGCCCTTAACATCCCTGGAGAAAAGCATAACAAGGTATACCGTGAAAAATAAGAAGGCGGAGCCTATATCCCTTTGAAGGACAAAAAACGCCACAACGGTAAGCATAGATGCGGCAATTCCGGCAAATCTTTTCCTGCTCGGTTCCTGGGACAGCAGACAGGCTGTGAAGAACACAAAAATCAACTTGATGAATTCGGAGGGTTGTACATTCGTAAAATATAGATTTATCCAATTTTTTGAGCCGTTTATTTCTATACCCCATATCTGGGTTGTTAGCAAAAGGGCAAGAATCGAACCTCCAAGCAGCAAATGATGTTTATGTTTTATTTCAAATCTTTTCATGAAAATAAAGGAAGCAAAGAATCCAAGTATGCCTGCTGCTGCAATATATGCCTGTTTTGTGCCGTATTCCGGGCTCAGCCTGTACAGCATGGCGAGCCCTGTCTGAAGCATATTACAGACAACATCAAACAGGAGGAAATTGCCGCCATTTAAGAGTTTTGCAAGAATCATCCTTGATATCATATAAGCAGCGGCAAGGCTGCCGCCAATATACAAAGCCATATAGTCCAGGGGTTCGGAATAATATGAGATCAAAGCAAAGTTCATTGCAATAAGAACCAAATTCAGCAATGGGGAAACATACCTGCATATACGAATACCCTTAAAGTATGTCATCCAGCATGACAAAGCAAAGCCGGCAGTTAAAAGCGTATATATGAATCTGTAGCTCCATGAAAAAACTTCAAACACAATATCACCGGTTTCTGTTAAATTCCGACATTAATATATTATACAATAATATTGGGCAAAATTCACCTGCACATTCACATAT
>JAGOLK010000094.1 GCA_017994115.1 Clostridia bacterium
GCAACTGCAGAGGAATCCAACAAGAGGTATAAATATCTTTTGGAGCAGGGACAGACAGGACTTAGTGTGGCTTTTGACCTCCCGACACAGATAGGTTTTGATTCCGACCATGCGCTTTCTGAAGGTGAGGTAGGAAAGGTCGGAGTTGCAATAGATTCCCTCAAGGATATGGAAATCCTTTTTGACGGTATCCCTCTTGATAAGGTAAGTACATCAATGACAATAAATGCTCCTGCTTCAGTTTTGCTGGCAATGTATATAGCAGTTGCGGAAAAGCAGGGAGTATCATCAGACCAGCTTTCAGGCACAATACAGAATGACATTCTGAAAGAGTACATAGCAAGAGGAACATATATATTCCCGGTAGAGCCTTCCATGAGGCTTATAACCAATATTTTTGAATACTGTTCAAAGTGCGTTCCAAAATGGAACACAATATCAATAAGCGGATATCACATCAGAGAAGCAGGTTCGACAGCAGCACAGGAAGTGGCATTTACCCTTGCAGACGGGATAGCATATGTTGATGCTGCAATAAAAGCAGGCCTGGATGTAGACGAATTCGGACCCAGACTGTCGTTTTTCTTTAACTCCCATAATGAGATTCTGGAGGAGGTAGCCAAGTTCAGAGCGGCCAGGAGACTATGGGCCAAGATAATGAAGGAGAGGTTCAAAGCCAAGGATCCCAAGTCAATGATGTTAAGGTTCCATACCCAGACAGCCGGCTGTACTCTTACCGCTCAGCAGCCTGACAACAACGTTGTGAGGGTCGCTATGCAGACATTGGCTGCTGTATTGGGAGGAACCCAATCCCTGCATACAAATTCAAGGGATGAAGCCCTTGCTCTTCCAACAGAGGATTCGGTGAGGATTGCATTAAGGACACAGCAGATTGTAGCTTATGAAAGCGGTGTCACCGAGACAGCAGACCCTCTGGCCGGTTCATACTACATAGAGAGCCTTACCGACCAAATAGAACAGAAGGCAGTTGAGTATCTGAACAAGATAGATGAGCTGGGAGGAGCTGCAAAGGCTATAGAAAAGGGATACATACAAAAAGAGATACAGGACAGTGCCTATAAGTACCAGAAGGAGATAGAAGCAGGAGAGAGAATAGTAGTCGGGGTGAACAAATTCCAGATTAAGGAGTCGGCACCGAAAGGGCTCTTAAAGGTTGACCCAAAAGTTGGAGAGCTTCAACAAAAGAAACTTGCCGAACTCCGAAAGATAAGGGATAATACTAAAGTGAATGACGCATTGGAGAAACTGGAAAACGCGGCAAAGAGCGAAGACAACCTTATGCCTTTTATTCTGGATGCAGTAAAAGCGTATGCTACACTCGGTGAAATCTGCGGAGTACTGAGGAAGGTATTCGGAGAGTATCAGCAGTCGATAGTTCTTTAGGTATTCCTTTTGGATATGGTTGCGGGTACTTGGGTAGTTCTTTGAAGAACTGCTTGAACATAAATTGAAGGAGGTTTTGAATTTGGATAGACCAATCAGAGTGGTAGTTGCAAAACCGGGGCTTGATGGTCATGACAGGGGCGCAAAGGTTGTCGCAAGAGCACTTAGAGATGCAGGTATGGAGGTTATATATACAGGCCTGAGGCAGACCCCTGAGCAGATAGTTGAGACTGCTATACAGGAAGATGCGGATTGCGTTGCCATGAGTATATTGTCCGGAGCGCACAATCACCTTTTCCCGAAGGTTGTCAATCTTCTTAAGGAAAGGGGTGCAGATGATATTCTGGTAGTAGGCGGAGGCGTAATACCGGAGGATGATATTCCCGGGCTTATAGAAGCAGGAATCGCAGGAATATTTACACCGGGAACTCCAACATCCGTAACTATTGATTTTATTAAAAACAATATTAAAAGAAAGTAACGGGAGATATATATGGATATAAAGGCGGGCTTGCTAAATAATGACAAGAGGGCTGCCGCAAGACTGATATCAATGATGGAGAACGGAGAACCGGAAGCAGTTCAGATAATCAAAGAGTGTTACAATATGACAGGCCATGCCAGGATTATAGGAATTACAGGGCCGCCGGGAGTCGGAAAGAGTACTGTAACCGATAAGCTTGCCAAGCAGCTTCGAAAAGAGGGCAAACAGGTGGGTATAGTTGCTGTTGATCCTACAAGTCCTTTTACAGGTGGGGCAATTCTTGGAGACAGGGTAAGGATGGCTGATCTGAATACCGACCCCGGAGTTTTTATAAGAAGCATGGGCACCAGGGGAGCATTGGGAGGCCTGTCAAAGGCAGTCCATGGGGCTGTCAAGGTTCTGGATATTTTGGGGATGGACTACATATTTATTGAGACAGTTGGTGTTGGACAGTCTGAAATTGATATTGTGAAGCTTGCGGATACCGTTATAATGGTCATGGTTCCGGGGCTGGGAGACGACATACAGGCTATCAAGGCGGGTATTATGGAAATTGGAGATATTTTTGCAGTAAATAAATCCGACAGGGATGATGCTGAGCGTACTGCCGCAGAGATAGAAGCCATGCTGGATTTCAGCCGGAATGAAGAATACAGGCCCCCGGTTTTGAATATAATTGCAAGGGATAACAAAGGCATTGAAAAGCTTCTGGAGCTTGTCGAAAAGCACTGGGAATATGAGAATAGGAGCGGAAGCTACAAGCAGAAAAAATTCAACAGGGTAAGAACAGAAATTGTGGATATTTTCAGGGACGAAGTTATGAAAACCTTGCATAGTATAAGTGAAAATACCAACATTATTAACGAACTGGCGCAGAAGGTAATGGATAAGCAGATGGACCCATACTCCGCTGCGGATAGGCTAATGGATGAATTTACAAACAACCAAAGGAACAATTAAAGGTATTATATGTATATTATTCGAAGGTGTTTAAAAATAATAGATGAAAGGAGGTATTCAATTGGTAAGCAAGATAGACCATATAGGTATAGCAGTCAGTAATCTTGATGAGACGGTAAAGCTTTACAGGGATGTACTGGGGCTGGAACTCCATGGGACTGAAGTAGTTCCTGAGCAAAAAGTAAGAGTGGCATTCCTGCCGGTAGGGGATACTGAGGTGGAGCTATTGGAATCGACGTCGGCCGAAGGACCAATCGCGAAGTTTATCGAAGCAAAAGGCCAGGGAATACAGCATATAGCCTTTAGAGTGAATGATATTGAGGCAGCACTGGAAGAGATGAAAGCAAAAGGTATGAGGCTCATTGACGATAAACCGAGATATGGGGCCGGTGGTGCAAAAATAGCATTCCTTCATCCAAAGAGTACCGGCGGTGTTTTGATAGAGCTTTGTGAGAGAAAGTAAGAGCATTAAGAAAGTGGAGGAGATTCTATGTCAATAGATAAAATTAACGATTTGCACAACAAGCTGGACCAAATCACAGCGGCAGGCGGAGCTGACAAAATAGCCAAGCAGCACAAAGCAGGAAAGCTTACCGCAAGGGAAAGAATCAACCTGCTGATGGACCCGGGCAGCTTTATAGAACTGGATGCATTTGTGAAGCACAGATGCAATGAATTCGGAATGGAATCGGTAGACGCTCCTGCCGAAGGAGTTGTCACCGGCTATGGTACTGTAGACGGAAGGCTGGTATATGTTTATGCACAGGATTTCACCGTTATAGGCGGTTCTCTTGGTGAAATGCATGCAAAGAAAATATGCAAGGTGTTGGACCTGGCTCTCAAAATGGGGGCGCCTACAGTAGGGATAAACGATTCCGGCGGAGCAAGGATTCAGGAAGGTGTCGATGCCTTGTCAGGATACGGAAACATATTCTACAGGAATACCATCGCATCGGGGGTTGTCCCTCAGATATCGGTAATTATGGGCCCTTGTGCAGGGGGAGCGGTTTATTCACCAGCTCTTACTGATTTTACGTTCATGGTGGACAAAACAAGCCAGATGTTCATAACAGGACCTCAGGTCATAAAGGCAGTTACAGGGGAAGAGGTCTCTCCGGAGGAACTGGGAGGTGCCATGACTCACAATAGAACAAGCGGGGTGGCACATTTCATAAGCTCCGATGAAAAGGCCTGCATCGAAGACATAAAGAGGCTTCTGAGTTTTCTGCCTTCAAACAATATGGAAACTGCGCCGATATTTGAAACCGATGATGATATTAATAGAATCGAAGAGCAATTGAATGAAATAGTACCGGATAATCCCAACAAGCCCTACAATATGAAGGATATTATTAGAGCCATAGTTGACAATGGCGATTTTATGGAAGTGCAGGAGTACTATGCACAGAATATCATAACAGCCTATGCCCGGATAAACGGAGCAAGCATAGGAATAATAGCAAACCAGCCCAAGGTTCTGGCGGGCTGTCTGGATATAAACGCTTCAGATAAAGCCGGAAGATTCATAAGAACCTGTGACGCCTTCAATATTCCGATACTGAATCTGGTTGACGTACCGGGCTTCCTTCCGGGGACGAACCAGGAGTACGGAGGAATCATAAGGCACGGAGCCAAGATGCTTTATGCCTATTCCGAGGCCACAGTGCCAAAGGTTACGCTGATAGTAAGAAAAGCTTACGGAGGGGCATATCTTGCAATGTGCAGCAAGGATCTTGGAGCCGATATGGTATTTGCGTGGCCTACAGCGGAAATCGCGGTTATGGGGCCTGAAGGAGCAGCCAACATAATATTCAAGAAGGATATAGAAGGGGCAGAGGACCCCGTACAGACCCGGGCAGAAAAGATACAGGAATACAAGGACAAGTTTGCCACACCATATATAGCAGCAAAAAGAGGTTATGTTGATTCGGTCATTGAACCTTCCGAGTCAAGGCCGAGGTTGGCAAACGCTTTTGAAATGCTTGCAAGTAAGAGAGAAAACAGACCGGCTAAGAAACACGGCAACCTGCCTGTATAAAAGAGGGAGGAATAGCAATGACTAGTGCACCGGAAATGATGGTATATGGTTTAATAGTTACCCTGGTGGGTATGGGAGTAGTATTCTTGGTTCTTATCGGCCTTTCATACATGCTTGATGTACTAAAGCTTTTATCCAAGGCTGGAACTGCAGAAAAAAAAACTGAGCCTGTTGTGATAGATAGTATTGAAGAGCCTGTGGAAGAAGCCAGCTCCTCAGCAGAAGATGAAGGAGAGCTGATAGCGGTAATAGGCGCAGCCGTAGCTGCATTTATGGGGAACAGCAGAAATTTTGCAGTCAGATCAATCAGAAGAATTGAAGACGGCACTCCTGCATGGGCTAAAATTGGAAGGCAGGAACAAATGCTTAACAGATTATAGGAGGAATTAAGAAATGAAAAAGTTTTTAATAAATGTTAACGGAAAAAGCTACGAGGTAGAAGTAGAAGAGGTAAAAGACGGAGGGACTTTTGCAGAACCTCGGGCAGCAGCACCGGCGCCAAAACCTGCAGCGGCGCCTCCACCTGCACCAAAGCCTGCAGCATCAAAGCCTGCAGCAGCACCGGCACCTGCGGCAGTGCCTGCCGGAGCAGCAACAGTTACATCTCCGATGCCCGGCACAATACTGGCAGTTAATGTTAAAGTCGGTGAAGCGGTAAAAAAGGGACAGGTACTATGCATACTTGAAGCAATGAAGATGGAGAATGAAATAATGGCAGCAGGAGATGCGGTAGTTGCTTCAATAGAAGTTAATGCGGGAGATGC
>JAGOLK010000095.1 GCA_017994115.1 Clostridia bacterium
GTTTTGAAAGCATATCTTAAGATTATGATGGGATATGGGGTACAGGAGATTATGAGCAATATTGCAGCATTGGCGGCAATAGGGTTTTTAACTGCAGTACTTTCGGTTCTGATACTCAGGGAGAACGGAGGGATGAAGGATGCTCAGTATAATAAAGCTAAGACTGCTGGGGCTTAGGGACGATTTTGCGGTGATTGTTCTGATGACCGTCATGGCCCTTGGCTTCACTGCCATTTTCGGCATCTCTTTTGATGACTTCAGGCCGACGGTACTGGTTGTGGATGAGGATAAAAGCAGTTATTCCGAAGCCTTGATCAATGAACTGAAGGGCGATAGGGGATTATACTTTGAAGTCTCGAATATGAAGGATGCGGCGGCGGAAGTGGAAGAAGGCAAGGCAATTGCCGCACTGGTTATACCAAAGGGCTTTGATGAGGGCATAAAAAGCGGCGAAAGAGCTTCTTTGGGGGTATTAAAGATCAAGGACGACATTCTCATATTCACAATGCAGAAGGTAGTATCGGGTATAGTCCTTAAAATGGCGGAGGGTGAAAGAATAGCAGATATCACTGCGGATTTTATACACACCCTTAAGCCCGAAGCCGGCCAGGCTGTGAAGGTATCCGCATATCGAAGCGTTATGGAGGCATGGGAATACAAAAGGCCTTTGGAAGTAACCTCTTCTGTTGCCGGTACAGGAGCAGACAGCAGCTACGACAATCTTAAACATTCCATGATAGGCTTTTCCTTGTTTTTCTCGATGTATACAATGGTGTTCGGTATAGGCACAATATTAAATGACAGACAGTATAAGACATGGCAGCGAATGCTGATAACCCCCGTATCCAAAGCCTCAATACTTGGGGGAAACATGGTGACGGCATATTTCATCGGTGCCATTCAAATAGGAATATTGATACTTGGAGGGAAATATCTGCTGGGAATTGACTGGGGAAGCAGTATTTCAGGAATTCTCACCGTGGCGGGTTCTTTTGTATTTGCCGTTACTTCCATGGGGCTTATGCTGTCCGGTGTGGTAAAAACCCATGCTCAGCTTTCTGCGGTTACCCCGGTGGTGCTTACCAGTACTTCAATGCTGGGAGGCTGCATGTGGCCTTTGGATATAGTAAACAATAAAGTGCTGCTTTTCCTGGCGGAACTCACACCTCAGAAATGGGCAATACAGGGTATGGAAAGTATAGTATCCAAGGGGATGGGCTTTGAAGCGGCAGTGTATCCTGCAATTGTGCTTATGATAATGGGAGTGTTGTTCTTTGCAGTCGGAGTGAAAATTATGAGGTTTGAATAGATTTGCAAATAATAAAAAATACTATGGATAATGTTAACATGTAGAGTTATAATATATATATTGATTTTCGAGTGGGGGATTAACTCAGCCGGTTAGAGTGCCATCGTCACAAGGTGGAAGTCGCAGGTTCGAATCCCGTATCCCCCACCATTGCTAAAAAATCATAGAGCTATCGAAAGATCGCTCTATTTTTATAGAGGTGTTTGGATACCCTTTTTGGATGGATTTGCATTCTCTTTTAGATGCATTTACATAATTTTAAACCAAATAATATATGTAGTCTTAGTACTGCTCAACGAAAGGAATGATTAAATGGAAATCAAAGTACCCAGCGATATTGAAATAGCGCAGAACTCACAGATGAAGACCGTATCGCAGATTGCGGAGCAATGGGGAATAGAAGATGATGAACTGGAGCTATACGGCAAGTATAAGGCAAAAATCAATCTAAAAATTTTTGAGCGATTAAAAGACAAACCTGACGGAAAACTGGTATTGGTTACTGCTATCACTCCCACTGCTGCAGGAGAAGGCAAGTCGACAACCACGGTAGGCTTGGGCCAGGCTCTTAATAAAATTGGGAAAAAGGCGATAATAGCTTTAAGAGAACCGTCTTTGGGCCCGGTTTTCGGCGTGAAGGGCGGAGCCGCAGGGGGAGGATACTCCCAGGTAGTGCCTATGGAGGATATCAATCTTCATTTTACCGGAGACATGCATGCAATTACTGCAGCCAACAACCTGCTTGCTGCAGCCATTGACAATCATATAAACCACGGAAACACACTGAATATAGATCCAAGGCAGATAGTCTGGAAAAGAGTAATGGATATGAACGACAGGGCACTCCGTGAAATAGTGGTGGGCCTTGGAGGAAAGGCCAACGGCTTTGTAAGGCAGGACGGTTTTATGATAACTGTGGCTTCTGAAATAATGGCTATACTGTGCCTTTCCAATGATTTGATGGATTTAAAAGAAAGATTCGGCCGGATGGTTGTTGCATATAATTATTCGGGAGAACCGGTTACCTGTTCCGATTTAAGGGTTCATGGGGCTATGGCCATTCTTATGAAGGACGCCATAAAGCCTAACTTGGTTCAGACTTTGGAAAACACACCTGCACTTATTCACGGCGGACCCTTTGCCAACATAGCCCACGGCTGCAACAGCATAATTGCTACAAAGCTGGGCTTGAAGCTGGGGGAATACCTTATTACCGAGGCAGGCTTCGGGGCTGATCTTGGAGCAGAGAAGTTCTTTGACATTAAATGCCGTTTTGGGGGCTTAAAGCCTTCCGCAGTTGTAATAGTAGCAACCATACGTGCTCTTAAGATGCACGGAGGGGTTGCAAAGGCGGAACTGGGGAAAGAAAACCCGGAAGCAGTGGATAAAGGATTTGAAAACCTTGAAAAGCAAGTGGAAAACATCCGCAAGTTCGGACTTCCGGTATTGGTTGCCGTTAACAGGTTTGTAACCGATACCGAAGCCGAAATCGAACTGCTTGTCAAAAAGTGCAAGGTATATGGCGTGGAGGTTGCATTGAACGAGTGCTGGTCAAAAGGCGGAGAAGGCGGAACATATATGGCCGAAACCCTTGTAAAACTGGTTGAAGGCTCAGCACCTGATTTTAAATATCTTTACAATGTTGAAGCTCCTATAGCCGAAAAAATCGAAACAATTGCAAAGGAAATCTATGGCGGGGACGGTGTTGTTTTCACTCCCAAAGCACAAAGGGAGATGCAGAAGCTTGCGGATATCGGACTGGATAAGCTGCCTGTCTGTATGGCAAAGACTCAATACTCACTGTCTGATGATCCCAGCCTTCTAGGCGCTCCAAAGGGCTTCAAGGTTAGTGTGAAAGAAGTGAGGGTATCCGCAGGAGCGGGCTTTATAGTATGTCTTACGGGGGATATTATGATAATGCCGGGACTTCCAAAGATACCTGCAGCAGAAAAAATCGATATAGATGAAAAGGGTGTAATAACAGGTTTATTCTAAGTTTTAGAAGAGGGGGAAAGCAATGGGCGGGATGAACAGAATAATAGAATGTGTCCCGAATTTCAGTGAAGGAAGAGATTTGGACAAAATAGAAAAAATTGTGAACCCTTTCAGGGGAAAGGACAATGTAAAGCTTCTGGATTATAAAAGAGACGAAGATCACAACAGAGTGGTTGTTACTGTTGTGGGGGAACCCCAAGGGGTGAAGGAATCGGTACTGGAAGCCATGGGTGTTGCTATAGCGCTTATAGATATGACAAAGCACCGGGGACAGCACCCCAGAATGGGGGCAGTAGACGTAGTACCCTTCATACCCATAAAGAATGTAAGCATGGAAGAGGCCGTTGAACTTGCAAAGGAAGTGGCAAGAGAGGCATCGGAGAAGTATGGGCTTCCGATTTTTCTGTATGAAAAGGCTGCAGCAGATCCCCAAAGAGAAAACCTGGCAAACATTCGCAAGGGTGAATTTGAGGGTATGGCAGAAAAGATAAAGCTGCCTGAGTGGAAACCGGATTACGGCCCGGCAGAAATTCACCCGACTGCAGGGGCAGCTGTTATCGGTGCAAGGATGCCCTTGGTAGCCTTCAATGTGAATCTGAATACAAACAGAATGGATATTGCCAACAAGATTGCAAGGAATGTCAGATTTTTAAACGGCGGCTTGCGATACTGCAAGGCAATAGGCATAGAGCTTAAGGACAGGGGAATGGTGCAGATTTCCATGAACATGACCGATTATACAAAGACCGCTCTTTACAGGTCCTTTGAGCTTATCAGAATAGAAGCGGCCAGATACGGCGTTACAATTGCCGGCAGTGAAATAATAGGACTTCTGCCTATGGAAGCCTTGATTGATACGGCGGTATATTACTTGGGCGTGGAGGATTTCTCCATGGATCAGATACTGGAAAACAGGTTAATGGAGTAGAAGAATAATGCGGCGCGAGGACACGGGGACGTTTCCCCTGTCCCACTTCCAGTGGGACAGGGGAAACGTCCCCATGTCCCCGCGTCCCCGTGTCCCTCCGTCCCCCTGCCTCAAATTTTTATGAATTGGTATTCGTTGCCTTTCCACTGCAAGAACTTTATGAAGTCGTCAAAAAGCAGCGATACAGTTGCTGTATTTACATTGGGATGGAAGCATATATGTATTGAATTCTTAAGGTCTTCATCCACAAGTACAGTTACCTTTTTTTCCTCATCATTCAGCAGGCCGAAGGGAGTGACTGCACCGGGAGTCAGCCCAAGGTGCTTCATCAGTCTTTCTTCCGAAGCAAAGCCTAAGCGGGAGCTGCCAATCTGTTTGGCAATGTCTTTAAGGTCTGCCCTCTTTTCCTGGGAGACAATAATAAGGTAATGCTTGTCGCCCTTGTCATTTCTGACGAAGAGATTCTTGCAGTGCTTACCTTTCATATCCATATTTAATTCATCAAGCTGTTGAATTGTATATACCGGTACGTGTTCATACTGTGTATATGGAATTTTCAGTTGATTCAGCACTTCGTATACTTGTTTTTCATTTTCTGTCATTGCAGTTGTATGCCTCCTTGATTTCTGTGTATAATTATATTACCACAAAAGCAAGAGGCATAAAAGTGTTCGTAATCCTTAACTTAGAAGCCTAACCCTAAATTTCGCGTCTCGCGTCTCGAATCCCGTGTCTGAAAATTGCCGTGCAATTTTCTAATATTCCGTATAAACACTGGTATAACCGTATATAAGATGATAATGGCCGCTGTCCATAGTTGTTATGCATTGAAAGAAATGTACATGTCCGCCATCCACCTGAAAATCCGGACTGGTTAATATTGAATAGTAGTGAATATGTTCATTTTCCTCGGTTGTATAACCGGACATGTAGTGTACATGGCCTTCGAAGTCGGGATTTTTGGTTGTCACTCCGGAGTAATTATGGAAATGCGAGGCTTTCCGGCCGGTCCTGCCCTCAAAATTGTGCCTGTGCAGCTCATCATACATATTGCATACCCCCTGCTATAAATCTATGCAGCGGCAAGGGCTTTTGACATCTATTTTTCTATGCATTTGAATTATCACAGACATTGATGTATCATAATGGATAAAACGAGGCAAAAAGATGTTCAATAGGCGGTGGTAAAAGATATGAAAGCCAAAATACTGGTTGTTGATGACGACTTCAATATAGCGGACCTTATAAGGCTGTACCTGGAGAAGGAGATGTACGAGGTAAAGACGGTATACTCCGGCAGGACTGCTCTTGATGTATTCCGTTCATGGACTCCGGATCTTGTCATTCTTGATATT
>JAGOLK010000096.1:0-3379 GCA_017994115.1 Clostridia bacterium
GCCAATAACTGCTGCCGCCTGCTGCACAGCCGCCGAGAAACTGTTCATTGCTTCCTGATTTGAAGCAATATTCTTTGAAGTCTCCGCAATTGATTCCCTTAGATTTATAAAGGCTACATCCATTCTTTCAATATTACCCCTCAGGTTATGATTGAATTCACTGAAGTCTCTTGTATTGCTGCTGAATACCGAAAGCGCTTTTTCAAACTTTATGATTGTCTCATCAAGGCATCTTGCAGAATTCTCAATATTGCTGCTGGCTGCTGCAAGCTTGTCCGAAAAATCCAGTACTGTGCTGCGCAGAATATCCTCCACCCTTGAACTGAAACCGTCAAAAGAGGACTCGATGACCTTGCTTATGCGGCTAAGCTCCGACTCCTTCTTCGGAAGAAGCTCCTGCTCCACAGTATTATCCAGATAGTCCTCCAATTGAACCATGAGGCTTTGTCTTGACTCTTCAATATTTATCACAATTCCCAAAACTGTAATCACTATAGAACCCCCGACACCCGCAAGGCTTGTTGAGAAAGCTACCGCCATCCCCCTTACTGAAGAAATAAGCCCTGTAACAACAGAATCCATACTGACAAGTATATCGCTGTTTCCGCTGGTACCCAGCAGTTCCACCAGTCTCCCGACTGACATTGTAAGCCCGTAGAAGGTTCCCAGGAGCCCCAGCACCACCATCAATGAAACTGAGTTCTTCACAAACCGCTCTCCCAATCCCAGCCCTCTAAGCTTTATGCTTAAATTCTTCTCTACTATTGCCTGAGTGTTGATTTCTCCTTTGGAAGCCAGAGATATGATTTTATAATCCTCTACTATATCGCTTAATACATGACTCCTGAACCTGGCATCCCTTCTTTCTGCAGCCGACGACAATTCATTCTGCAGCCCCTTGTATTTCCCCCTGACAAACACCATTGTAATAAAGGAAACAACAAATATGACTGCTATTGCGCATATAATTGAATATGCTATATAACCCAGATTGCTTATTCCTATTGCAAGAATATTCAAAATATCACCCCACTTTTCAATTAATTCAGCTTCTGCATGTTCCTACCACCTATTATTAATATTGTATAGAAAAAAAAACAATTAATCAACTTTTTTAAATAAGCCTTGCATATTAGATACTCACTTAAAATGTTCATCAAAAAACCATATTGCGGTTGCTATGTCAATTATTTTTAATATTTCAGAAAATTCATTATTATGCATATTAATAAATATATATTGTAAAAAGTTAGTATTATTGATAAAATATATAATGTGATATTATATTATTATGATATCATTTTGTAGAACATTTATATCTCCCTGTTACAATATTAGAGCTGTATTGTTTCGGGGAAGATATATAATGTATAAAAAGAAATAGGAGGTATACTATGGATAAGTTAATGGAACTCAATGGTATTATCAACTCCTTTGTATGGGGTCCCCCAATGCTGATACTCTTCGTAGGAACAGGACTTTATCTTACTATCCGTACAAACTTCTTGTCATTTGCTAAATTGGGTTATGTTCTAAAAAATACACTGTTTAAAATGTTTTCAAAGGAAGGGAGAGGAGAAGGAGAGGTAACCGCCTTCCAGGCTGTTGCAACAGCTCTAGCAGCCACAGTCGGTACAGGTAATATTGCCGGAGTTGCAACCGCTATAGCCCTTGGCGGACCGGGGGCAATATTTTGGTTATGGGTTTCCGGAGCATTAGGAATGACAACAAAATTTGCTGAAGTTGTACTTTCTATTAATTACAGAGAAAAGACTCCGGACGGACGTTTCGTAGGAGGTCCCATGTACTACATTGAAAAGGGACTGAAATTAAAATGGCTTGCTTATATATTTGCAGCCTTTGGAGCACTTGCCGCCTTTGGTATAGGCAATATGGTCCAGGCGAATTCCGTTGCTGCTTCTCTGGAAGTAACATTCGGAATAAACAAAATGGTTGCCGGTGTTGTAATGGCAGTATTGGCAGCAGTAGTTATAATCGGTGGCATCAAGAGAATAGGCCAGGTTACTGAATTATTGGTACCTTTTATGGCAGCATTCTATATTATAGGTGGAGTAATAATATTAATAATTAATGCCGGTCAATTGCCGGGAGCTTTGGCTTTGATATTCGGAAGTGCTTTCACAGGTCATGCCGCAGTGGGCGGTTTTGCAGGTGCTGTAATGATGGAAACTATGAAAAGAGGTATTGCCCGTGGAGTATTCTCCAACGAGGCAGGCCTCGGCAGCGCACCTATAGCTCACGCAGCAGCAACAACAGACCATCCTGTACGCCAGGGGCTTTGGGGTGTATTTGAAGTATTTGTTGATACAATAATAATTTGTACTTTAAGCGGACTGACTATTATGGTATCAGGTGTATGGAGCAGCGGCGAAACAGGCGCAGCACTCAGCACCTTGGCATTTGAAACATCTCTCCCCGGTATTGGAGGCTATATCGTTTCCATAGGCATAATGCTTTTTGCATTCTCTACAATACTTGGCTGGGCATATTACGGCGAACGATGCGCAGAATATCTGTTTGGACCTAAGGTTAATATGGTTTACAGGGTTCTATGGATACCTTTTATTGTCATTGGTGCCATCGGCGGTTTGAATTTCCTTTGGGATCTTGCAGACACGATGAATGGTTTAATGGCTATTCCGAACCTGATAGGAGTGTTGGGCTTAAGCGGAGTTGTTATCAAGCTTACTAAGGAATTCTTTGAAAAAGAAGAAGCATTGAATAAATAAAATAATAATCAAAATATAATATAGGAATAAAAAAACGAGGGTTTGAAACTCTCGTTTTTTTCATTTTATTGCCTGCCGTGACAAAATATTGGCGGTCCATGATGATACTATTAATAAATCTATTTGCATTTTCCAATTACATAATCTGCTTAACATAAAAAAGCTGAATTCATCAAAAATAAGTGTGAGGTGATAAAATGAAAAAGAAAGTAACAGCATTTATAGTAGTACTGTGCTTCACAATATCTATAATGCAGGTTTTTGCGGATATAACCTATACGGTGCGTTCCGGCGATACTATGTGGAAAATAGCGGTAAAACACCAGGTAGGACTTAGTGAAATAATTGCCAAGAACCCTCATATAAAAAATCCGGCATTGATTTACCCCGGCCAGAAGCTTACGATACCTACAACAACTGCAATAAACTCCTTGGAAAACGAGGTAATACGCCTGACAAACGCTGAGCGTACCAAAAGGGGATTACCTGCTTTAAAGGCTAACTGGCAGCTTTCCAGATGCGCAAGATACAAGTCCCAGGATATGATAAACAGAAATTATTTTGCCCATCAATCCCCGACCTACGGCTCACCTTTTGACATGATAGAATCCTTCGGAATAAGGATGGCT
>JAGOLK010000096.1:3479-5496 GCA_017994115.1 Clostridia bacterium
TTGTCACGATATCAGCAGGCTTTTCTTTTGGCCTGCTTTTACTTCTCCTTATGAAACCTCTGTTTGCAATATACTCACGCAGCTCTTCCAGATATGGTATTGCTTCCTCCGCAGTCTTGCCGGGAAAAACTATTGTAAACTCCTCCCCCCCATATCTGAAGGCTTTCCCTCCGCCTCCGACACCTTTAATGCAAACCGCCACAAGCTTGAGCACATCGTCTCCCACATCATGGCCGTATGTATCATTGAATTTCTTAAAATAATCAATATCAAGCATAGCTATGGTATATTTGCTTCCAAGCTTAAGCATTTCCTCCTTCAAAGCCCTTTTTGAGGGCAGTCCTGTAAGTTCATCCAAATAAGCCATGCTGTGGGATGCCCGGATCACCACCGCTGACAGCATTAGCCCGGATAGTGCAAACATCACTGATGCGGTATTTAAGTCCTTATTAAACATCAGTGCGGCAAAGGAGAATAATGTTATGCCCATAAAAGGTGTGTCATGATTTTTCCCCGTAACAGCCTGTCTGCTAAAAAGAAATATAAAAGTGATAAAATACAGCAGCAGTGACATATGGGAAAGATCCGGAACAAAACTTATGTCGGCCGGAAACAGCTTAATATTGAAAAGCTGAAGTAAGTCCGAATCGTTGTACCATATTATCCAAGCGCCGATTAGAAGCTCCACGGCAATAAACAGCAGCCGCATCTTTCCCCAGGATGACGCTATGCCCCTCTCTCTTTGAATTGAGAAAACCAGAATATTAAGGGGTATATATACCGATGTCATTGACAGTATCATATAAAAATATTCGGCGGCATCCGGCTCTTGAGGAATTAAGTGAAAGAGAGCCAGCTGGCACAGCATCAGCGTCAGGGAGCAAAAAAACACCCTGCTCCTGTTGAACCACCACCCGAAAAACATAGCTGCAGCAAACAGTACATAGGAAACATACTGCGAAAGCAGCTTTATGGTTGGCGGAGCAGCTTTAAGCCATACGGAAACAAAATATGCGATTATAAGAAGCAGGCAATTGATTCCCAAGGATATCAAAGCTTTTGTAGTTTTATTCACTTTATTTATCCTCACTCTCGCTTTTCTCTTCTGCAAGGTGCATATAGTATTGATACAACTCCTTATATTCCGATACTTCCTGCCTTCCTTTATCGTTTATTGCGTACAAGCCTTTGGATATGTTTTCAAACCAACCATAGTGATTCTTTTGAAGTATAGCTGTTGTCTTTTTCTTGTCGGTGCCAAGCTGTCTCAGTTCCCTGGGCTTTAATTGACCGTATCTCATCAGACAGCAGGCTATATGTATTGCCATTTCCCTATATGCAGTCACAAGCTTTTCCCTTGTGCTCCCTCCGGTGTTAAAATCTCCATATCTTGCGGCAAACTCCTTTACCAACTCCTGCCTTTTCCTTTTGCTATGATTCTTGCTCTTAGCCATATCAAAGACCGCAGGCTCAAACACGACTTCAACAAAGGAACAGCCCTCCTTAAGCGAAACAACCATAAGTCCAAGCTGCAGCCTTTTCAACATATAGCATAGATTCTGCCATCTCCTGGAAAAAAGCCCCTTACCCGGTTTAGGCACAGCAATATAAACCATGTCTGCAAGCTTTTGTCTCTGAATAGCCTGGAGAATGACATCGAGATTAAGAGTTTTTTTCATCTCCACTACAAGCAGCTCATCCTCTTTTATGGCAGCAATATCGCAGTGGTTGACCTCGCTGCGCACTGTATAGCCCAATCTGGTGAGATAATCAAAAATAGGCTTGTACAAATCCTTCTCAAAAAATTCTTTTTTACCGCTGCTCATGCAATCACCACGCTTTATATAGAATATCGTCAATAAACCACATTATTTGAAGAATGTATATAAAGATACCGATAACACTGAAGGCACGAAAACCCACAGAAATCACGGCAAAAAAATATTCAGGTATGTTAGTAATGATCGACAATAGCAAACGTATCGAGATCTATTGATATATCGATTAATAACTATCT
>JAGOLK010000097.1 GCA_017994115.1 Clostridia bacterium
ATTCGATGTCCTTCTTATTTCCCTGCATACAGTCCAGCCATCGATTTCAGGAAGCATGATATCAAGTATAACAATGTCCACACTGTTCGTTCTGAAAAGATTCAATCCCTGTTTCCCGTCAACGGCCTCAATAATCACGAAGTCCTCTTTTCTGAAAACTATCTTGATTAATTCCCTCATCTTTTCTTCATCTTCAATAAGCAGTACCCTAACACTGTTATTCACCCGCAGTTCCTCCTTTCAATCGACACCCCTGTAAAAATGTCCTTTCGTGAATCCGGATCCCCTGATTTCTTTTATTAGTGACCTGTCATCATCATTCATACTGCTATAGTTCCTGTACAGTTTCATAATTCTGCCAGCCTCTTCCGGCCCTTCTATATAAAAATCGGCCCTCAGCTTCATTACTCCGCTGTCTATTACATCTCCCAGATCTTCAGCCATAAGCAGTACATTGGAGTTCAGAAGCTGCGTCCTGCATGAATCAAGCTTTTTTATCCTGAAAATTTTTCCTTTCTCGTCTATTATACCATAATTGGAGCTATTGCATCCCCGGGGATAATTGCAGTTGTCTCTGAACATCGAAACCGGGCAGTATTCGGTGGTCATAACCGGCAAATATCCATACACAACAGACTCCGCGGCAGCTGCGGTATTTGAGGTTATTGCTTTAATCTGCGGGAGATTCAATTCCGCGGATAATCCGACGGCTTCCGCTCCTTCCCTGTGCCAATGGCTTGCGGATACGGAATTAAACACATTCATGCTGTAATTGACTCTTACCCTGCGGATTACTAAATTTCTTGCCAGTTTCAACTGTCCGGCATCCGATACCACTACGCCGAAATATCTCATATCCGCTGCCTTTATTATTTCCTCAAGCCGCTCCTTTATTTTTCCTGTTTCCCTGTCCGTCATAATGTTCGGAAGCACATAAAACGCGGTCTTGCCCATACTTCTGCATGTTTCTGCGATTTTTACGGTTTCGGAAACAATATCCCCCTCATATACATCACTGAGAATATATACCGAATCAGCTCCCGAATTTAAAGCACTTACAGCAGAGGCATAGTTTCTTATCCCTGCTATATATTCCAATGAATCTTCTCCGGAGGCCTTTACCGGTGATATCAAACCGTTGATAAGCTCTGCGGCATTAATTTGAATAATCGGGCGGTCATATTTCTGTGAGCGTATCCGTGACAGCAGTTCCAGCACTTTTCTTCTCATCCGGTTTATCTGCCTTGCAGGTATGTAGCAATCCCCGTCTATTATTGTCTCAGTTACATCTATAATGTAAGGGGTATCCCCTGTTTTTCCAAGATACTCCAATATTTTTTCAATCGGAGTGGCGGCCTTTGCAGCAGCCTCGGCCCTTTCCTCATCGGTATAGCTTACAGTGTTGCCGTCATCGTCATTTACTGTTATTACCGGGTATTCTCCGGTTTTAACTGTTAGACTGCACCGGACAGGGATCTTCCTTGTATTCTCAGGTGAATACTCCTCTCTCGCCCTTCTGCTCAACTCGCTGTCAAAGGTTTTGTTTACCCGGGAACCGGCTTCAACCCTGTCTCTTATGAAAACCTCCGCAATATCTCCTTTTACTGCGGCTTTTACATTCCTGCCCATGACCCTTATGCCGCTGATTATTGCACCGGTGCTTCCGCCGCTTTTTGATATTATTTCGATTCCGTCCCCGTCATGCAATGAATTCTCTTCAATTAAAAGGGATACTATTTCACCTTTCTGCCTTATTGCCTTTCCCAGCCTTACACCCCTGTTGTCGGGCCTGTCTATGCTGACCACATCTCTGTTTCTTCTGTTGAACAGGTATCCTTCGGTAAACTCCCTGTTGAATGCACTTTTCAGTTCATAAGCGGCATCGGCGGTATCGAATGCTTCGCCTTTTATTATATTATCCAGGGCATTCCTGTAATGTCTGACCACTATAGCCACATACTCGGGTTTTTTCATTCTCCCTTCTATCTTCAGGGAAGCCACTCCTGACTCAGTCAGCTCCTTCAGCCTGTTGTATGTATTAAGGTCCCTGGTACTCAGCAAATGCTTGTGCCGGTTCTCAATCACCGCTTTTCCGGTATTGAAATCATATAAGGAATATTTCTTTCTGCAGGGCTGGGCGCATCTCCCCCTGTTTCCGCTCCTTCCGCCTATAAGGCTGCTCATAAGGCACTGCCCCGAATAGCTCACACACAAGGCTCCGTGTATGAATATCTCCAGCTCCGCATCTGTGCTTTCGGCAATGCCCCTGACCTCTTCAAGGGTCAATTCCCTTGCCAGCACTATCCTTTTGGCGCCCAATTCCGAATAGTACCTGGCTCCTTCCGCATTGTGCACCGTCATCTGAGTGCTGCAGTGAACCGGCAGATCCGGAAAGGCATTCCGCGCCAGCTTTAGGAGAGCAATATCCTGGACAATTATACCGTCAACACCTATTTGATATAAGAAGTTTACATAGTCCAGAGCTTCCGCTAATTCCCGGTCGGACAGCAGAATATTAACGGTGACGAATACCCTGACGCCCCTTATATGGGCGTAATTAACCGCCTTTGTAAGGCTTTGGCCGTCAAAGTTGTCGGCATACGCCCTGGCATTGAATTTATTTCCGCCCAAATAAACAGCATCAGCACCACTTTCAACAGCAGCAGCTAATGCTTCAAAATTCCCGGCAGGAGCCAGAAGTTCTGTTCTGTTCATTATCATCACTTCCCGTGTCTCGTGTCCTGTAATTATTTTTACCTTACATTCCTGTTTTTATCTATTCTTTTTATTCTCGTTTCATCCAGTTCTTTTTTTGTCTTCAGCAGCTCTATCTGGTTTTCAAAAAGCTTGTTTTGAACATCTTCAATTGTTTGCCTGGAAACGTCCAGTTCGCACCTTAAATCCCTAAGCTCCTCCTGTGCTTTTGCCCACTCCCTGCTTATCTTTCCCAGTTCAATCTGTGACCTTGTATACTCACTCTGCATTTTTGTATACTGCTCTTTAATGGCCTCCAACTCCTGGCGCATTTCATTCAGTTCCTCAAAGGGCCTTTGCATTTCTCCCTGTATGTTCTCCAGCTTCTCAGCGGTCTCGGCAAGCTCATCCTGGGATTTTTGCAGTTCGTCTGCCAGATTCAGGGCAGTAAGCACAGCAACCATAGTGGGATTATACCTTGAATTGCTCCTTGCTATTTCCTTCATCGCTTCGTCAACCTTAGCTGCAAGATCATATATATATTCTTCTGACTTTTCAGCAACCATCACATATTCGGTACCGAATATGCTTACCGTTGTCTTATTTTTCTCAGCCATATATATCAACTCCTTTGGGATTAAAAACTATATCTAAATATTATTCTTCAAAATGCGCGGATTTTCCTTCATTTTTTTTACATTAAGGCAAAATAATTGTGAAACAGCATATCAACTCACACTGTATACCGCTGATACGCTGTCCCATTATTCTACTGCCTTAATTCCGCTCCTACCTGATTTTCAAGGGAGTTAATTATTTTGTTGTGAACTTTTGTTATATCCTCTTCCGAAAGAGTCTTTTCATCGGATCTGTATACTATGGAGTAAGCCATACTCTTATAGCCTTCCTTTATCTGGCTTCCCCTGTATATGTCAAATAATTTTACGTCTTCAACAAGCTTGCCGCCTTTATTCCTGATTATCTCCTCTATTTGTCCCGCCGTAATCTCTTCAGCCGCAACGATTGCTATATCCCTTGCAACTGACGGGTACTTCGGAAGTGCTTTATACTTTATATTCATATCACACTGCCTCAATATCTCTTCAAAATTAAGCTCAGCAATATAAACCCTTACCGGTATATCATACTTGTCAAGCACTTCAGGATGCACTTCTCCCAGGCAGCCTATCCTCCGGTTATTTATCAGAAGCTCTGCAGTCCTTCCCGGATGCATGCTGTCATTATTTGAGGACAATATCCTGTATTTGTCTATATGCAATTCATCCATCAGATTTTCAATGACACCCTTCAGGTCAAAGAAATCCACATCTCCGTACATGCCTATGGTAAGAGTCTCTCTTTCCTCCGCAAGCTTTTCCACGGTCAGCTCCTCCGCCAGGTACACCTTGGAAAGCTCAAAGAACCGCCCCTCACTTACTTTCATATTGTAGTTCCTTGATACTACCTCCAGCATGTTGGGTATTATTGTAGTCCTCATTATACTCTGGTCCTCTCCAAGAGGATTCAACAGCTTTATTGCATTTCTAAGGGGATTTTCTGCTTTGAGGTTTATTTTGTTGTATACCGCCGGGCTGACAAAGGTATAAGTCACTACCTCATAAAGCCCCTGGGCGGCCATGTTGGACTTTGCCAAATCCCTTATTACCTGCCTGTTGTTCTTTCCGCCCTGTGTAAAGGTAGTATCCATCAGTTTGACGGGGATTCTGTCATAGCCGTAAAGCCTTGCAATTTCTTCTATCAAATCGGCTTCACCCTCAACATCGTCTCTGAAGGTTGGTACCGTTACCTCCAGATCCCCGTTGGCTATCTCTGCCTTGAATTCCAGAGTTGTTAAATACTTGACCGCCATTTCCTTCGTTATATCCTGAACCCCAATGAAATCATTCGCCTTCTTTATATTCAGCCTCAATTTTCTGACCTTCACAGGAGAAGGATAGATATCGATGCTTCCGTCTACAATCTCACCGGCACCTAACCGGCAAACAAGGCTGCATGCCCTGTTCAGCGCCATTTCGGCAAGCTCCGGGTCAATTCCCTTTTCATATCTTGAGGAAGCTTCAGTCCTGAGCCCCAGCTTTTTGGAAGTCAATCTTATATTCACGGGGTTAAAGTTCGCACTTTCAAATATAATTGCTGTTGTGTCATTTTTTATTTCACTGCCGTAACCTCCCATAACTCCCGCAATACCGGTAGGTTTTTTCCCGTCGGCTATAACAAGCATTGACTCATCCAGCTTCCGCTCCGTTTCGTCAAGGGTTGTTATTTTCTCTCCGGGCATTGCATTTCTTACTATGATTTTTTTGTCCTCCAAATCCCTATAGTCAAAGGCATGCATGGGATGGCCAAACTCCAGCATAACAAAATTGGTTATATCAACTATATTGTTTATAGGCCTGACGCCTGCTTTTATAAGCCTTTCCTGCATCCATGCAGGAGAATCCTTAATCACTATATTCTTAACCATTCTGGCCATGTATCTTGGGCAAAGCTCGCTGTTCTTTACTTCAATATTAATATAATCCTTTATATTTTCACTGTTTTCCTTAAAACCGGTATCCGGATATTTCATAGCAACTCCAAAGGTTGCGGCAGTTTCCCTGGCTATCCCCAAAATACTCAGGCAGTCAGGCCTGTTGTTCGTTATTTCAAATTCAACTACAGTGTCATTAAGTCCGAGAATGTCCTTTATATCCGCACCAAGAGGGTATTC
>JAGOLK010000020.1:0-22099 GCA_017994115.1 Clostridia bacterium
TATCCAGCCTGACAATATTCTTTTTCGGCATATTCTACGTTATGAGTGTTTTTTATTTTTCCAAGGACATCGAAAGCCTGCTGCCGCTGCCTTTAAAGCCGTCGGAAATACTGGCGGCCAAGTTTACGGTTGCAATGCTGTATGAATACATGACAGAGGCGATATTCCTCGGGCCTGTTCTCATAGGCTACGGAATTGCAAGCAAGGCGGGGCTGTTGTACTACTTATACGGCACTTTTCTGTTTCTTGCGCTGCCGGTGCTGCCCCTTGTATATGCCTCTGCAATAAGCATGCTGGTAATGGGGTTTACTAACCTTGCCAAGAATAAAGACAGATTCAGGATAGCGGGCGGGATAACAGCCATGTTTTTGGCTGTAGGGATAAACGCATTTATAACAAAACTCTCCAGCTCCTCGATGAGTGCCCTGGAGCTTCAGAAGCTGCTGGAACAGGGCAACAACTCCTATGTGGAAATCATGTCGGGCATTTTTTTCAGCAATAAGTTTGCGGTGTTGGCGCTGCTGAACAGTGAAGCATTAAAGGGCTTTGTGAACCTGGCTCTGTTTATGCTTATTTGCACGCTTTTTGTGATTTTGTTCCTGAGCTTTGGAGAAGGAGTGTATTACAAGGGTGTGGTGGGCATATCGGAGGCTTCCGTCAGAAGGAGGAAGTTTTCAGAAACCGAGCTTGAAAGGTCCGGCCGGCAGAAGCCGGTTCTGAGGGCATATACCGTCAAGGAGCTTAAGCTGCTTTTCAGGACTCCGGTATATTTTATGAATTGTGTGCTGACGAGTTTTATTTTTCCGTTATTCATTATACTGCCTTTTATTGTGCAGCCTGATGAAATGAAGGAGCTTCAAGGATTAAGCATATATATAAAAAGTGAAAGTGGGAGTGCCATAGCTTTGGCAGTGGCCTTCGGAATAAGCGTTTTTGTCACTTCAACAAATGGAATTGCGGCTTCTGCAATATCCAGGGAGGGCACTAACGTATATGTGTGCAAGTATCTGCCTGTAAGCTATAAGACTCAGATAATGGCAAAGGTGCTATCCGGTATGAGCATAGGTGTGATCGGCACACTGTCAATGCTGTTGACAGCTGCTGCATTTATGCCGGTTCCGGCTTACCTAATGCTGCTTATTGCTGTTGTAAGTATTTTTGGAATAGTTTTCAGTTCCTTCGCGGGAATACTTATAGACCTGAACTTTCCAAAGCTTATATGGGATAATGAACAGAAGGCAGTAAAGCAGAATTTTAACGTTGTGCTCAATATGCTTGTCAGTGCGGTAGTTGCAGGCATACCAATTTTTACAATTATAGCATTGCACTTTACCCTGTGGATGACATTGCTTACACTGGTGTTGGTCTTTGGGATACTGGACCTTCTGCTGTACAATATACTCTCAACGACAGGGGTAAGGCTTTTTGAAAGGATAGAGGTTTGAAACCATTCATTTACTATTTTCCTCTTTACATTTATTTCACGGAAAGATAAAATTAGAGTTACAGTGCACATATATCCTCAGGGCACACATTGGAAAGTGTGCTGATAAATTGAACAGCAGGAAACAGGGTATGTTAATAAAGCATTTGCACGTTTAAAATTGCTAATGACGGACAGAATAAACATAAAAGGGGGAATTTTTATGAAAGATTACAAAACAGAAAACCTAAGGAATATTGGTTTATTTGGTCACGGCAGCGCTGGGAAGACAACAATAGCGGAAGCTATGCTGTTTAATACCGGAGTTCTGGATAGGTTCGGAAAGGTTGACGATGGAAATACTGTTACAGACTTTGACCCGGAAGAAATCAAAAGAAAAATTTCCATTAGTGCGGCAACAGCTCCATGTGACTGGAAGGAATGCAGAATTAATGCAATTGATACTCCCGGATATTTCGACTTCGTAGGTGAAGCAGTTGCAAGCCTGAAGGTTGTTGACGGAGCGGTAATAGCTCTTGACAGCATCGGAGGAGTTGAAGTAGGTGCGGAGAAGGCTTGGGATTTTGTTAACGAAGGCAAGAAGGCATGTATGTTCTTCGTAAACAAGCTTGACAGAGAAAATGCAAGCTTCTCAAAGGTTGTTGAACAACTTAGGGGAGTTTTTGGAAATAAAATAGTTCCTTTTGCTCTTCCGATAGGATCAGAAGCAAGCTTCAAGGGAATAGTCGATATTATAGATATGAAGGCCAAGATCAGAGAGGGCAATAAAACTGTTGAAGGGGATATTCCCGCAGAACTCAAGGCTGAGGCTGAAGAATACAGGAATGCGATAATAGAAGCGGCAGCCCAGACTGATGAAGAACTTATGGACAAATATTTCGGTGGAGAAGAGCTTTCAAGGGAAGAGATAATAAGAGGGCTGCGGCTTGGAGTTGTAGCCGGGGATGTAGCTCCGGTACTATGCGGCGCTGCAATAAAAAATATAGGAATAGATGTGCTCATGGACATGGTAATGAATTTTATGCCGTCGCCGGCTGATGCACAGGCTCCTGAAGCAGTAAACTCAAAGAGCAATGAGAAGGTTAAGATCCCCGCAGATGTAAATGCTCCTTTCAGCGCACAGGTATACAAAACAATTGCCGACCCCTTTGTCGGAAAGATTTCAATGTTTAAGGTAATGTCGGGAAAATTGACTGCAGATATGGAAGTATTAAACAGCAGCAAGGAAAAGAAGGAAAAGCTCAGCAGCCTGTTCCTTTTAAGAGGTAAGAAGCAGGTGGTTGCAGATAAGCTTGTGGCAGGAGATATAGCTGCAGTTGCAAAATTACAGTTTACTACTACAGGAGATACTCTGTGTGATGCCAATAACCCGGTGGTGTTTGAACCCATACAATTCCCGGCTCCAAGTATTTCAATGGCTATTGAGCCCAAGGCAAAAGGGGACGAAGATAAGATAGGAAGCGGCCTGCAAAGGCTTGTAGAAGAAGATCCTACTTTAAAAGTGGAGAAGAGCACCGAAACAAAACAGACTTTGATTTCGGGAATGGGCGAGCAGCATCTTGAAGTTGTAACAAAGAAGCTGCAGAATAAGTTTGGTGTGGAAGTGGTTCTTAAGGATCCCAAGATACCTTTCAGAGAAACCATAAGAAAATCGGCTAAGGCTGAAGGAAAGCATAAGAAGCAGTCCGGCGGACATGGACAGTACGGTCATGTTTGGATTGAGTTTGAGCCGATACTTGACGGAAGCGCTGATTTTGAATTTGTTGACAAGATAGTTGGAGGAGTAGTTCCAAGACAGTATATACCTGCAGTTGAGAAGGGACTCAGGGAATGCATCGAAGAAGGTGTGCTGGCAGGTTATCCGGTTGTTAATCTCAGATGCACTCTTTATGACGGATCCTTCCATCCTGTTGACTCGGCGGAAATGCCTTTTAAGATTGCGGCATCTCTGGCATATAAGAAGGGTATGGCAGCTGCAAGCCCCGTATTGCTTGAGCCCATATATCATGTGGAAGTGCTGGTTCCGGATGAATACATGGGAGATATAATCGGAGATTTGAACAAAAAGAGAGGCAGGATTTTAGGAATGGAACCCTGCGGAAAGATGCAGAAGGTTTCTGCGGAAGCGCCTCTGGCTGAGATGTTCAAATATGCTACCGACTTAAGATCCATGACCCAGGCAAGAGGAAGCTTCACGATGGAATTTGAAAGATATGAGGAAGTACCTGCACAGATAGCCCAGAAGATTATCGAAGCGGCTAATGCAGAAAGAGAAAAGGAATAGGGAACAAAAACGACATGGCAAATTAAAAACTTGCCATGTTTTTTTATTGCGTTTTTTAATGTGTATATTTAAAAAACTGTTTCATAAACTATAAATGAGCAATTTCATGGATTTTTGTGAAAAGCACTCAATAATAGGAGGCAGTTAAATGGTTGAGAGGATGATAAGTGTTGGAGGAAATGTTACGTTGAACGATGTGAGAAGAATTGTTGATACTGTCAAGCATATGGATACGAATGAACAGCTGGTGGTATCAATGAACAGTCAGGATTCATACAATGCCCAAAATATTTTTTCGGTACTGGAAAAAAACAACTTTGAGTGGTCTACCAAAGGCGGACATGGGGGCAGGGACTACTACATCATAGCCAGAAAAAAGTTATGAACAACAGTAAGGAGGAGTAACATGGATCAGAACGAAAATAACAAGGAACTTGAAGACAAACTTAACGATATCAGCTTGTACGGAGAATTTATGTCTACCTACAATTATTGGGTGAGCTCAGAAGAACAGAAAAACAAGGCTCAGCACTTGCAGTCCATAGGAAAGCCCAAGGGAATCAAAAATAGAAAATAAATGTATCTTACAAAAGGGGTGCCGCAAAACTGCGGCATCCTTCCTATTTTGTACAGCGGTCCCATAATAATTTAACTGAAAAATACCAAAGATAATGATAATATTTTTGCATAATACTTGAAAAAGTGACATCATGTATAATATAATATAGTCAAGGTCAAAGAAAGTCAAAGTCAGAAAGAGTGATGATATGTCAAGGATTAGTGATTTAATTGAAAAGTTCATAAGTGACATGATAGAAGAGAGCAAGGGTGTTGTTGAGATTCAGAGAAATGAAATGGCCAATTATTTTGACTGTGCCCCATCACAGATAAACTATGTGCTGATGACAAGGTTCACTACCGAGAGAGGTTATTTCATAGAATCCCGGAGGGGTGGCGGAGGCTGTATAAAGATCACCCGTATTGACATTGACAAGGATGATTATCTGATGAATATGCTTTCCACCAGTATAGGGGACAGCATCAACAAGGAAGGGGCTTTTGCCCTGGCGGAAGCTTTGTACAAGCAGAAGCTGATTGACCGTAATACTGTGAACATTCTTAAGGCAGCAACCGATGACAGTACCCTCTCCAAGGTAGGAAAACCGTACAGGGACAATTTGAGGGCAGAGATATTGAAGGCTGTAATTGTTGCAGCACTAGTTTAAAATACTTCGTTAGGAGGTTATTGTTTTGATTTGCGATGAATGCGGGAAAAGACCGGCAGCGGTTCATATAACAAAGGTTGAGAATGGGAAAAAGTCGGATATGCATTTGTGTGAGCAGTGTGCCATGCAGAAGAACCTGCTGAGTTTGAGCACAAGCTTTTCGGTGAATGATTTATTGGCCGGATTGTTGAATTCAGGAGGAGCATCTCATATTAAGACCGAAATGGTGAATGATATCAAATGCAATGTGTGTGGATTGTCCTATGGAAAGTTCAGGGAAACCGGAAGGTTCGGATGCGGTAATTGCTACAAAGTGTTTGGTGAAAGGCTTAATCCGCTTTTTAAAAAGGTTCATGGCAATACCGGCCATACAGGCAAGATACCAAACAGGGCCGGCGGCAGGATAAAGGTGCTGCGGGAGGTCGAAAAACTCAAACAGCAGTTGGATGAGGCAATACGAAATGAAGAGTATGAAAAAGCCGCAGCTATAAGAGATAAGATTAGGGATTTGAACAAGGCAGGAAAGGAGGAAGCATGATGAAAGGCTGGGTGCTGGGCAACGGCCCTCAGAGTGACATAATTTTGAGCAGCCGTATAAGATTGGCCAGAAACATAGCGGATATTCCGTTTCCGTCAGGATTAAGTGCTGAAAAAGCAAAAGAAGTTATGGATAGTGTCAGAAATAGTCTTTCCAAGCCCGAATCAAAATTGGAGTTCAAGGAATATATCATGCAGAAGCTTCCGGCCTTGGAGAGACAGTGCTTTGTGGAAAGGCACCTTATAAGCCCGGGACTTTCCAAGAACTGCGCCGGAGGGGCGGTGATTATAAGCAGCGACGAATTGGTAAGCATAATGGTCAATGAGGAGGATCATATAAGGATACAGACAATACTTCCGGGGCTTCAAATAAAGAAGTCCTGGGAAATAGCCAGTGATATAGATGATATTTTGGAGCAGAGCCTTGAATACGCATACAGTGAAAACTGGGGCTATCTTACAAGCTGCCCTACCAATGTGGGCACAGGTATGAGAGCATCTGTAATGGTGCATCTGCCGGCACTCAATATAACGGGCAATATGAACAAGATACTTCAGACAGTAGCTCATATAGGC
Organism: Clostridia bacterium; assembly: GCA_017994115.1. GTDB lineage: Bacteria > Bacillota > Clostridia > Lutisporales > Lutisporaceae > BRH-c25. The sequence goes on from JAGOLK010000020.1 coordinate 6,068, forward strand.
CTTACAATAAGAGGCTTGTATGGCGAAGGCACAGAAATTGTGGGTAATATATTTCAAATTTCCAACCAAATAACCCTTGGAAGAGCGGAAGAGGAAATAGTAGAAAATCTCACTGCAGTAACAAAGCAAATAATTGACAAGGAAAAGGAAGCAAGAAGGGTACTGCTGGAAAGCAACAGGATAAAGATAGAGGATAAAATTTGGCGTTCCTGGGGTATTATGAAAAATGCCAGAGTGATGAGTTCGCAGGAGTGTATGAAGCTGCTTTCGGATGTAAGGCTGGGGGTAGATTTGAATATTATCGGCAATATCCCCACAAGGCTTTTGAATGAAATCATGATAGAAGCCCAAACAGCAAATATACAAAAGAGCAGCAGGAAAGAATTAACCCCGGATGAGAGAGATATAATAAGAGCAGAGATGGTAAGAAGCAAACTGGATAATTAGATACGGGAATTTCAAACAGGGCTTCAATGGAAGAGCTAAGCTGCGAAGCCCGCAGCAAGACATATAGGAGGAAATAATATGGGATTGTTTGATAGATTTACTGAGAGGGCCCAAAAGGTAATGGTATATTCACAGGAGGAAGCTATCAGGCAGAATTACAACTATATAGGCACTGAACACATATTGCTGGGTATTCTAAGGGAAGGAGAGGGCATTGCTGCCCAAGTGCTTAAAAATAAGGGAGTTAATTTGGAAACTGTGAGACAGCAGGTAGAGGCCTTAGTCGGAAAGGGGCAGCAGGAAGTTGGACAGGTTATCGGCTATACTCCGAGAACAAAGACGATTCTTGAACTGAGTGTAGAAGAGGCAAGAAGCTTGGGGCAAAACTATATCGGAACTGAACATCTGCTTTTGGCATTAATCCGCGAAGGCGAAGGTGTGGCGGCACAGATACTTACGGCAATGGGCCTGAATTTTGACAGTATAAGGCAGGAGATAATAGGATTGCTGGACAACGAAGGGGCAAAGGGCAAGCGCGGTGAAGCATCGGCAAAAGGCTCCAACACACCGAATCTGAATCAATACGGCAGGGATCTGACTGAAATGGCCAAGGAGGGGAAGCTGGACCCTATTATAGGAAGAGAAAAAGAAATAGAGCGTGTAATACAAATACTGAGCAGAAGAACAAAAAACAATCCGGCCCTGATCGGAGATCCCGGGGTAGGCAAAACAGCCATTGCAGAAGGATTGGCGCAGAAAATAATTGAAGGGAATATTCCCGAAATACTAAAAGGAAAAAGGGTCGTTACATTGGATTTGTCTTCTATGGTTGCCGGCTCCAAGTACAGGGGAGAATTCGAGGAAAGACTCAAGAACGTAATGAATGAAATACGTGAATCAAAGAATGTGATACTTTTTCTGGATGAAATGCATACCATTATCGGAGCAGGCGGAGCCGAAGGAGCTATAGACGCCTCCAATATATTGAAACCGGCTTTGGCAAGAGGTGAAATTCAGGCAATCGGTGCGACAACTCTTGATGAGTACCGCAAGCATGTTGAGAAAGATGCGGCACTGGAAAGGCGTTTTCAGCCTGTGATGGTGGGGGAACCTACAAAAGAGGAGACTTTGCTGATACTTGAAGGGCTGAGAGACAAGTATGAAGCCCATCACAAGGTCAAAATAACCGACGAAGCAATAAAGGCGGCTGTTGAATTGTCCGACAGGTATATTGCAGACAGGTTCCTTCCCGATAAGGCCATAGACCTGGTGGATGAAGCCGCGTCCAAAGTCAGAATAAAGATTTTTACCGCGCCTCCGGATCTTAAAAAAATGGAGGAGGAGCTTGCAGCTTTGGAAAAGGAAAAGGCTGAAGCAATAAGCCTTCAGAATTATGAGAGGGCGGCAGAGCTTCGGGATAGATTGCAGCATATCAGGCAAAAGCTTGAGGATAGCAGGAAGAACTGGAATGACAAGGCCAGCTTAAAGGATTCCGTTGTTACCGAAGAAGATATTGCCGCCATCGTATCCGGCTGGACCGGGATTCCTGTAACCAAGCTGGCAGAGGAGGAATCCGAGAGACTGCTTAATCTGGAATCAATATTGCATCAGCGGGTTATTGGGCAGGAAGAGGCGGTATTGGCAGTTTCCAAGGCAATCAGAAGGGCAAGAGTAGGGCTGAAGGATCCTAAAAGGCCGGTGGGTTCCTTTATATTCCTGGGGCCTACCGGAGTAGGGAAAACTGAGCTTTCCAAGGCTCTTGCAGAAGCATTGTTCGGTGATGAAAATGCCGTAATCCGGATTGATATGTCCGAATACATGGAAAAGCATACAGTATCGAAGCTTATAGGTTCCCCTCCGGGCTATGTGGGCTATGAAGAAGGGGGCCAGCTTACTGAAAAGGTAAGAAGAAAGCCATATTCGGTCATACTTCTTGATGAGATAGAAAAGGCTCACCCGGATGTATTTAATGTACTGCTTCAGATACTCGATGACGGCAGACTGACTGACGGCAAAGGAAGAACGGTTGACTTCAAAAACTCAGTTGTTATTATGACCTCCAATGTTGGGGTAAGTACGATAAGAAAGCAGGCTGTTCTTGGGTTTGCCACATCATCTAATGAGAGAGAAGATGCCTATGAAAAAATGAAAGAAAATGTCCTGGAAGAGCTTAAAAAAACCTTCAGGCCGGAGTTCCTGAACAGGGTTGATGAAATTATAGTATTCCACCAGCTGCAGGAAGAACATATCCGAAAGATTGTAGATTTGATGCTTAAATCGCTTCTTGTAAGAATCAAGGAAATGAATATCAATGTCGAAGTTACCGACAAGGCAAGAGCATTCCTGGCAGAAAAGGGCTATGACCAGGCTTATGGGGCAAGGCCTCTGCGCCGTGCCATACAAAAGATGGTAGAGGATCAGCTGTCGGAGGAAATGCTTAAGGGGAAAATAAAGCCGGGTTCGGAAGTGTTGGTAGATGTTGAGGATGACAAGCTGATTTTCAGGAATAAATAGAATATCCGGGGGTATCGCAAAACCGCTTGAATCAAATGGCTGGCGATACCCCTTTGCTTTTAGCAATTTTGTATGGTTATGACGATGTCAAATATAGTATAATAGAAATATATTTTAGTGAAAAAAGTTGGAATGTTTGGGAAATACTCATACTGATTTACAAAATCTGTGAAAAGTCCGATAAAATTCTTGAGGTGTTTAAATGGCTAAAATAAGAACAAAATTTGTGTGCAGCGAATGCGGAAGCGAATCACCCAAATGGATGGGCAAATGCCCCGAGTGCGGACAGTGGAATACTCTTGTTGAAGAAGTGGAACAGAGGGATTCCCAGGCTCAGCAAAGTTTTGCGGGAATTGTGTCAAGGCCGGAGTCTCTGCTGGATATTTCGGAGGATATTGAAGAAAGACTAAGCACAGGCAGTTATGAATTGGACAGGGTTCTGGGAGGGGGAATTGTCAAAGGTTCCCTGGTACTCGTAGGAGGAGATCCGGGAATCGGGAAGTCAACCTTGCTGCTTCAGATTGCAAACAATATAGGAAACAATGGCAAAAAAGTCTTATATGTATCCGGAGAAGAATCAACCGCGCAGATTAAGCTGAGGGCATTCCGAATGGGCATCAGATCTGGGAATATATTTCTGGTATCCGAAAATAACACTCAGAATGTTGATATTTATGTCAGGGACATGAAGCCTGATATTCTAGTGGTGGATTCTATACAAACAATGTACAACCCTGCGATAACATCGGCTCCCGGCAGCGTCAGCCAAGTCAGGGAGGCGACCCTCGGACTTATGAAAATTGCAAAACAGGATGGTATAGCAACTTTTATTGTGGGACATGTGACAAAGCAGGGAGCAATAGCAGGCCCCAGGGTGCTTGAGCATATGGTTGACACTGTTCTTTATTTTGAGGGGGAGACCCATATGTCATACAGAGTGCTCAGGGCTGTTAAGAACAGATACGGCTCCACAAATGAAATAGGAATATTTGAAATGGGAGATAAAGGGCTTACAGAGGTGCCCAATCCTTCCGAGATGCTTTTGTCCGGAAGAATGGAGGGAGCCACCGGATCCTGTGTTATTTCCGCTATGGAAGGCACAAGGGCAATGCTGGTAGAGGTTCAGGCGTTACTTAGCCATACAGGCTTCGGGGTTCCAAGAAGGAATGCTACGGGAGTTGATTACAACAGGGTTGCGCTGTTGATGGCCGTACTGGAGAAGAGAGTCGGCATGCAGCTTGGAAGCAGTGATTCATATGTGAACGTAGTAGGCGGAATCAAGCTTAACGAGCCTGCAGCAGACCTTGGAATAGTTGCAGCTATTGCCTCCAGCTTCAGGGACAGGGAAATTGACGGCAGTACTGTAATTATTGGAGAAGTAGGGCTTGCCGGAGAAGTAAGGGCGGTGAACTTTGCCGAGAAGAGGGTAAATGAAGCTGCTAAGCTTGGTTTTAAAAGATGCATAATACCCGCGAACAATTTAAGCAGGCTTAATGACAAATCAGGCATAGAGGTACTTGGGGTATCAAATGTAAACAATATGCTTGACATAATAATAGGAGGATAAGCATATGAGAGATGAAATGGGAAGGGATGACGGCCTTCAGAGCTGCCTCAGGATGATTGCTCCCGGCACTTCCCTGAGGGAAGGCCTGGAAAGCGTACTGAAGGCAAAAACAGGCGGACTAATTGTGGTTGGCGACAGTAAAGAGGTTATGTCCCTTGTTGATGGAGGCTTTCATATCAATTCAGACTTCTTGCCGGCATACATGTACGAGCTGGCAAAGATGGACGGCGCAATCATACTCAGCAGGGATTGCAAGAAAATATTATATGCCAATACTCAGCTGATACCCGATCCTTCAATACCGTCTTCCGAAACCGGTATCAGGCATAGAACAGCGGAGAGGGTTGCAAGGCAGACCGGAGAGCTTGTTATTTCTATTTCTCAAAGAAGGAACATCATAACTATTTATAAAGGTTATCTGAAATATGTTCTTAAGGATATCAGTATAATACTGTCCAAAGCCAATCAGGCGCTGCAGACCTTGACCAAGTATAAATCGGTGCTGGACGGAACCTTGGCGAATCTTGGGTCTTTAGAGTTTGACGATATTGCAACTGTGCTGGATGTAGCGCTGGCAGTGCAGAAAATTGAGATTGTAAACAGGATTGTGACTGAGGTTGAACAATACATATATGAACTGGGAGTTGAAGGAAAGCTTGTCAGTATGCAGCTGGAAGAACTGGTTGCAGGCCTGAAGGAGGAAGAAGTACTTCTGATCAGGGACTACCTGCCCAAGGGAGAGGAAAATAATTATAAGGAAATAATTAGAACCTTGAGGAATCAGTCCTCAGAGGACCTCCTTGAGCTGCCTTTTGTAGCCAGGATATTAGGGCTGGGGAATAATATCAATACTTTGGACCTTCCGATATCAACAAGAGGATATAGAATCCTGAGTAAAATTCCAAGGTTGCCCATGAATATAATTGAAAACCTGGTATCTGATTTTGAAAGGCTGCAAAGGATTCTTGGAGCTTCCATTGAGGAACTGGATGAAGTGGAAGGCATAGGAGAGGTCAGGGCAAGGATAATCAAGGAAAGTCTCAAGAGAGTATATGAGCAGATACAGACCGAAAGGCATATTTAGATAAATAAGGGGGACGTTTCTCCTGTCTCGCTTGTGAGACAGGAGAAACGTCCCCCTGTATCCCCCTGTATCATAAAAACCCTGTATAAAGGCTTGTGCCTTTATGCAGGGTTTCGAATTTGTTTAGAACAAATTGTAAATACCAAGGGTATGCATCTTTTCATACTCTTTCAGAAGCACGTCATACATGCTGATATCCATTATGTTGCATAAAGCTGCAATATAGAAAAGATTATTGCCCAGCTCTTTTTCAATAACGTCTCTGCAATTCGAACAAAGGCTTCCCTTAAGATGGGTATCCATATAATTCTTCAGCTCCTGCAGCGTAATCTCATTATCGTAGTTCTGTTTTTTCGAGTTGATTTCTATACATCCGCAGGAGGTTACCGCCTTAACCACAGCTCTGTTCACTCTCGACTGCGACTCCTGATATTTCGTCAGCACATCAAGAATACTTTTGTGGCGTACCAAGAGTTCACCAACGCTATCCTGGAAGTTATCATAAAGCAAATCTTTCATCAGGTATCACTCCTATATAAAAGTAAACATAAAATATAGTATCAAACTGATATTGTTAGCTGTTGTTTCAGCTTTGTTCTATATCCATTATAAGTATAAGGAATTCCAATGTCAATTTATAATTGCAATGTGGACATTCTATCGGCCATAGAAGATTATGGAAATTATGTAAGATTGTAAAAGATCGACTGGAGGCAAATCGATGTTCAGTATAGGTGATATGATATATTATCCCCGTCATGGAGCAGGGATTATTGAAGGTATTGAGGAAAAAGAAGTCCTTGGTGAAAAATGCAAGTATTATGTTATAAGAATTGCATTGGGAGATATGAAGGTAATGGTGCCCATAAACAAGACGGAGTTTCATGGCATTAGAAATATAACGTCCAAGGACAGAATTGACGATATATATAATATACTGTCAGGAGAAACAAGCTGTATGTGCAAGAACTGGAGCAAGAGGTACAGGGAGAATGAGGCAATAATAAGGAGGGGCGATGTTTTCGAGATATCTGAACTTGTAAAAAACCTTACAGTTGCAGATCGAGGGAAAAAATTGTCCACAGGGGAGAAAAGAATGCTTGAAAACGTCAGGCAGCTGCTGGTAAGCGAGCTTATGCTTATGTTGGATGAGCCCTATGAGAAAATAGAGGAAAAGGTGCTGGGCATTATAAAATAGTAAATTATTTATATATTTGGCTTAAATAAATAGGCAATAGTTATTCTTTAATGCAGATTTATTTGTTATAATATAATTGGCCTTATAATTGGTTTATTATAGCTTAAAAAGTATCAAAATGGATATACTAGATAAAAGGAGGTGAAGTTGTAAATGCGAAAAGTTGTTGTTTGGGTGTTAATGATTCTGGGAGCCGCTCTGGGTGCGGAGTCGGTATATCTTCTTACGAATTATTTTAAAGTGACACGGTTTCTAGGTTTTGACTTTTCAGGTTCAGGTTCTATTGTATTGATTTTGTTCGGCGGGGTAATTGGTGGAATTATATTTTATTTAATATCTTCCTGGCTGATTAATTTTGGTAAGGAGTCTACCACAAGGGTTGAGAGAATGCTTCAAAAAATTCCAACCGGCGAAATGCTGGTGGGAGCGGTAGGACTGATTACAGGACTTATTATTGCTTATCTTATAAGCAGCGGTCCTATAAAGCTTATACCTTTTGCATGGTTGGGCACTTTGTTGTCAATACTTATATATTTGCCTCTGGGATATCTGGGAGTAAGTATAGCAACTAAAAAAAGGGAGGACATATTAGGATTGCTTATTCCTTGGAAAAGGTTAGTGCAGAAGGACAAGGAAAAGCAGGCTGCAAAGGTTGAAAGCGCTATGCAGCCCAAAATTCTCGATACAAGTGTTATCATAGATGGAAGAATAGCGGATATATGTAAGACAGGGTTTATTGAAGGCCCGCTTATTATACCTGCATTTGTCCTGGAGGAACTCAGACATATTGCGGATTCATCGGATGCATTAAAAAGAAACAGGGGCCGCAGAGGTTTGGATATACTAAACAGGATTCAAAAGGAACTGGATATAAACGTAGAAATAGTGGAAAAGGATTTTGAAGAACTGACCGAGGTTGATACCAAGCTTCTGAAGCTGGCTCAGTATATGAACGGCAAGGTAATAACAAACGATTACAATCTGAATAAAGTGGCGGAATTCCAAAGGGTGCCTGTTTTGAATATCAATGAGCTTGCAAACGCAGTGAAGCCTGTTGTACTTCCGGGAGAAGAAATGATAGTTCAGGTAATAAAGGACGGCAAGGAGTTTGGCCAAGGAGTCGCATATCTTGACGACGGAACAATGATAGTTGTAGATGGCGGAAAACGGTACATTGGAGACACTATTGAGGTTGTAGTGACTAGCGTTCTGCAGACTGCAGCCGGAAGAATGATATTTGTAAAGCCAAAATCCGCCGCAGATAAAGTATCGTAAAACATTGCGGCGCAAGCCGCATTTGTTTTACCCTAAGCAGAAATAAAGTCCGCTTAGGGTATATTTATTAAAAATGGGGGATTGAAGGGATGAATACTGCAATTGTACTTGCTGCAGGCAAAGGGACCAGAATGAATGCAGGAATGAACAAGCAGTTTATGCTGATAAATGATAGGCCTCTTCTGGCACAGACTCTGGCGGCTTTTCAAAGCTGCAATGCAATAGACAGCATCATACTTGTTGCAGGCAGGGAGGAGCTTAAGACCTGCAAGGAGCAAATACTTGACGTCTATGGCTTCGATAAAGTGGACAAGCTGGTCTCCGGGGGCAGTGAGCGTCAGCAGTCGGTTTACAATGGTATACTGGAACTGGAAGATGACTGCAATATAGTTGTAATTCATGACGGAGCCAGGCCAATATTGCCGGAGGGAATTATTGAAAGGTGCATTGAAGGTGCAAAAATTTACGGAGCGGTTTCCGCCGGTATGCCGGCGAAAGAAACCATAAAGATATTGAATGAAGAGGGTTTTGTACAATATACACCCGAGCGGGGAAAGGTATGGGTTACCCAGACGCCTCAGGCTTTTAAAAGGGATATAATTGAGAAAGCCCACGAAACGGCCAATATCAAAGGAATATCAGGCACTGACGATGCGTTTCTGGTTGAGTGTATGGGTATAAAGGTAAAAATGCTGGAGGGAAGCTATGAGAATATCAAGATTACAACTCCTGAGGATATAATTCTTGCTGAAGCGATAATGAGAAAAACTGTGGAATGAGGTGAAAGCATGCATGGATTCAGGGTTGGAAACGGCTATGACGTACATAAGCTGACAGAGGGAAGGAAGCTGATACTGGGAGGCGTAGAGATTCCTAATGAGAAGGGCCTGCTGGGGCACTCGGACGCGGATGTGCTTGTGCATTCAATAATGGATGCATTATTGGGGGCCTGCGGGGAATCGGATATAGGCAGGCACTTTCCTGACAGTGATATATCCTATAAAGGGATATCAAGCCTTGTTCTTTTGAAAAAAGTCAAGGATATTCTTGATTCCAAGGGATATCGGATTTCAAATATTGACAGTACAATAATAGCTGAAAAACCAAAACTTTCGCCGTTTATTGATGAGATGAAGGCAAATATAGCAGCAGTGCTGCAGCTTGACAAGGATTGCATAGGTATCAAGGCCACCACTTCGGAAGGTTTGGGCTTTACCGGCAGAGGTGAAGGAATTGCGGCTTATGCCGTAGCAGCAATATTCTAAGGGAGGCGCCTGAAAATGTTTATAATAAGAAATAAAGGCAGCGGAAACAAATTCACATTTATTTCGATTATAATGATAATTGCGGTTATATGTGTTTTTAGGCTTGTATCGCCCCAGAAGGAGACAGAATATCCCGATATAATGCATTATAATAATGTAAAATATGAATATGCGGAGACTGTAAAGGGTTATCCGTTTATGTTCGTGAGGAAGAAGCCGGTAAGCGAAGAAGGATTTATAATACTTACCCGAAGAGGTACCGACACTCAGGAAGAGATCTATGTATACGAAGGATTTCGTAAATACCGGCGCTATGAGGCGTTAAGAGAATAGAGATAATGCATATAAAAACAAGTATTGACATAATACTGTAAACGATAATAATTAATGGGAAGGTGTTAAAAATGAAGCTGTATAACACAATGACAAGGAAAAAGGAAGAGTTTGAACCGATGACGCCGGGGGAAGTAAAAATGTACTCCTGCGGGCCGACTGTCTACAATTTTTTTCATATAGGTAATGCAAGGCCGTTCATAATATTCGATATTCTCAGGAGATATCTTGAATATAGAGGGTATAAGGTAACCTTTGTTCAAAATTTTACAGATGTTGACGATAAAATAATCAAAAGAGCCAAGGATGAGAACACAACAGAGAAAGAGGTGTCCGACAGGTTCATAAAGGAATACTTCAAGGATGCAGAAGCCTTAAATATAAGGAAGGCTGATTATCATCCCAGGGTTACCGAGCATATCAAGGAAATAATAGACATAATAAAAAGGCTGGAGGCCAATGGCCTTACATATACTGTCGGCGGAGACGTATATTATGATACTGCAAAGTTTGTTGGATACGGCAAGCTTTCCAAGCAGAATCTCGAAGAGTTGGAGGCAGGCGCCAGGGTAGATGTAAATGAGGTAAAAAGGAATCCTTTTGATTTTGTGCTTTGGAAGGGTCAAAAGCCCGGAGAGCCTGCATGGGAAAGCCCCTGGGGAATGGGCAGGCCGGGATGGCACATTGAATGCTCCGCCATGTCTATGAAATACCTGGGAGAGACTATAGATATCCATTCAGGAGGACAGGACCTGGTATTTCCTCATCATGAAAATGAAATCGCACAGAGTGAAGGAGCGACAGGAAAGCCTTTTGCCAGGTACTGGCTGCATAATGCGTTCCTCAATATAAATAATGAAAAGATGTCCAAATCCCTGAACAACTTTTTTACAGTAAGGGATATTGAAGAAAAATTTGACCTGGAGGTCTTCAGGCTTTTTATGATTTCGGCTCATTACAGGAGTCCTTTGAATTTCAGTGCCGAGCTTTTGGATCAGGCAAAAAGTGCATTGGAAAGGCTGTATAATGCAAAGAATAACCTTGTTTATCTTATGGGTAAGGCTGAGGAGAAGCCTTTGGTTCAGGAGGAGAAGGATTTCAAGGAGACCCTTTTGGGGTACAGGAGCAAGTTCAACGAGGCTATGGATGATGACTTGAATACCGCTGACGGATTAGCTGTTATTTTTGACATGGTAAGAGATATCAATTCCAACGTCAAAGCAGAATCCTCGGCAGAATTGGTGAAAGCATCCTTTGATATGCTTATGGAGCTTATGGGAGTACTGGGCTTGCTTTACAAAAAGGAAGAAAGCCTGGATTCGGAAATCGAAAAGCTTATAGAGGAAAGGCAGAAGGCAAGAAAGGAAAAGAACTGGGCCCTGGCCGACAAAATAAGGGATGAGCTTAAAGAACAGGGAATAATTCTTGAGGATACCCCCGAGGGAGTCAAGTGGAAAAGGGTATAAAACTTAAATAAAGGAAGTATAACCATGTCTGATATGATGCTTTATATTGTCATAGGCTTGCTTGCAATAAATTCAATTATTCTTATTATCATAATGAATACCAGCCCGGCTGGCAAGCTGATAAAGCTTGAAGCCAGGCTTGAAGCCATGGAGAAGAGCATTGACAAGCTGGACAGGACGATTATGGAGGGAATGCTGCAGAACAGAGAGGAGATTTCAGGCTCAATAAAGATATTTAACGAAATGATAGCCTCTCAGATGTCGGAGATATCCAATATGCAGCGCAATCAACTGGACATATTTTCCCGGCAGCTTGCAAACCTTACACAGACCAATGAATACAGGCTTGACAGAATGCGGGATACAATAGAGGAAAAGCTGAAGCATCTGCAGGAGGACAACAGTAAAAAGCTTGACCAGATGAGGGCAGTTGTAGACGAAAGGCTGAGTTCCACCCTTGAGCAGCGTCTTGGGGAATCCTTCAGGCTGGTAAGTGAAAGGCTGGAAATGGTTCACAAGGGTTTGGGAGAAATGCAGACTCTGGCCTCGGGAGTGGGGGACCTTAAAAAGGTGCTTACCAATGTCAAGGCCAGGGGGACCTGGGGAGAAATCCAGCTTGGCAACATACTGGAACAGATTTTAACTCCGGAGCAATACTCGAAAAACGTGGCTACAATAAAGGATTCCTCTGAAAGAGTTGAATTTGCAGTAAAGCTGCCGGGGAGAGATATAAAGGGCACAGAAGTAGTATGGCTGCCTATTGATTCAAAGTTTCCCCAGGAGGATTATCAGAGGCTGCTGGATGCGCAGGAGAATGGGAATCCCGTTAAAGCGGAAGAAGCGGCAAAGGCTATGGAGCTTAAGGTAAAAGGCTTTGCCAGGGATATAAGGGATAAATACATAAGTCCCCCGTGGACAACAGACTTTGGAATAATGTTTTTACCTACGGAAGGCCTTTATGCTGAGATTTTAAGAAGGCCGGGGCTGTGCGACTGCCTGCAGCGGGAATACAGGATAGTTATAGCCGGGCCCACAACACTGATTGCATTATTAAACAGCCTGCAGATGGGCTTCAGGACCCTTGCAATAGAAAAGCGTTCCAGCGAGGTATGGAGCCTTCTTGGGGCGGTTAAGACAGAATTCGGCAAGTTCGGTGACATTCTGGACAAAACACGGAAGAAGCTGCAGGAGGCAAGCAACACAATTGAAGATGCTGCAAGAAAGTCCAGAAGCATAGGCAGAAAGCTGAAGAATGTGCAGGAGCTGGCATCGGAGGATACTGAGATGCTGCTGGAAGAAGCCGATGACGAGGGCTCCTCCCAGATAGCTTCAGTAAAAGAGGATTAGAGATTGGAATAGCAGGTATAGTATGGGAAATGATTATTTGGAAAAGAACTATAAAAAACTGCTGGAGGAGCTGCATCAGCTTATGATGGACAGCGGCAAGCTTTCGGCTTCGGATGTCAAGATGCTGAATCCTCTCGTGCTTGCATATGCGGGAGACTCAGTCTATGACACTTTTGTCAGGACCCTGCTGGTATCCGGAGGCCATGGGCAGGTTGCAAAGCTGCACAAAATGTCTATTGAGTTTGTGAAGGCAAAAGCCCAGGCGGATATCCTGGGGGAGATAAATGAGCTGTTGACTCCCGAAGAGCAGGATATTGTACGGAGGGGAAGGAATACAAAGTCGTCAACCATGCCGAAAAATGCAGACATTATTGATTACAGGTATGCTACCGGTTTTGAAGCCCTTATAGGATATTTGTATCTGACCGGACAGATTGACCGGCTTATGGAAGTAGTCAGGATGGTAATCAATGTAAAAACAGGTCAGCAGAAGTAGAATTGTCTGGACATGGAATGGATTTTACGGGTAGAATGTAATAAATAGGATGTTTTTGCAGACCTGTAGGATAAAATGTAAGTGAGGTGTTTTGTATTGAGTAAGGCGGATAATATATTTATTGAGATGTGTAAAGACATTTTAAAAAACGGTTTTTCATCAGAAGGGCAAAATGTGAGAGCCAAATGGGAGGACGGCAGCCCGGCCCATACGATTAAGAGGTTTTGCGTTATCAATAGGTATGATCTTGCAGAAGAGTTTCCGATTCTTACCTTAAGGCCGACAAACCTAAAAGCTGCAATTGACGAACTGCTTTGGATATGGCAAAAGAAGTCCAACAATATCAAACATCTTAAGAGTCATATTTGGGATAGTTGGGCAGATGAGAGCGGGTCCATCGGAAAGGCATACGGATATCAGCTGGGTATCAAGCATAAATATCCCGAAGGAGAATTCGACCAGGTTGACCGGGTATTATACGATTTAAAGCATAATCCTTACAGCAGAAGGATTATTACTAATATATACAATCATAGCGATTTGCATGAAATGCACTTATACCCCTGTGCTTACAGCATGACTTTTAATGTTACGGGCAGGAAGCTTAACGGAATACTTAATCAGAGGTCGCAGGATGTTCTGGTTGCCAACAATTGGAATGTCACACAATATTCAATTCTTGTGCATATGCTGGCACAGGTATGTAATCTTGAGGCTGGGGAGTTCGTGCACGTTATTGCGGATGCCCATATATATGACAGGCACATCCCGTTAGTGGAGGAGCTTATTCAAAGGAACCCGTATCCGGCGCCAAAGCTGCTGATAAACAAAGAGGTAAAAGACTTCTATGATTTCAAGGTTGAAGATTTTGAATTGGAGGGGTACCAAAGCGGCCAACAGATTAAAGGTATTCCTGTTGCTGTGTAATAAGGAGAGATGGCATGAAAGCAATTGTTGCTGTAGATATGAATTGGGGAATAGGTTATAAGGGCAGCTTATTGGTGAGGATTCCTGAGGATATGAGGTTCTTTAAAGAGATAACGTTGGGGAAAGTTGTAATTATGGGAAGAGAAACCTTTGAATCATTACCGGGCAAGGAGCCCCTTAAAGACAGAAAAAACATCATATTAAGCAGGAAGGAAGGCTACGGGGACGGCAGAATTACAATATGTCATTCGGCAGAGGATATATTTGGCATGCTGAAGGGATATAAAAGTGAGGATGTATTTGTAATCGGCGGAGAATCGGTATATAAACAGCTTTTGCCCTATTGCACCGAGGCTTATGTGACAAAAGTAGAGCACAAGTATGAAGCAGACAAATATTTCCCAAATTTAGACAGCGAAGAGGAATGGGAATTGGTATCAGTAAGTGATTTGCATACATACAAGGATATCAATTATAGATTTACAAAATATAAAAACATTAAATTTTTATAAAAAAATTACAGATAATAAGCATATGAATACCGGAACTATACTCGAGGCAAAATCAACTATAAAGGATGAGAATTATGGCATTTAATAAGAATTATTCAAAGCCTTCAAAGCCTTCAAAGCCGGGAAGGCCGGGAAAAACCCAAAAGAAAGACAGCAGATTTGCAGCCAGAGACAAAAAGACAGAGAAGCCTTTTGAAAAGAGAAAGCCTTTCGAAAAGGCCGCACCTTATGAGGCAGGTAAACCGAAGAATATGTTTAAAGCTGACTTCCGGCAGGAAGAAGAAGATGATGACAATATCAATCTGATTGAAGGAAGAAATCCTGTACTTGAGGCACTGAAATCCGGCAGGGAAATCGACAAGATTTTTGTACAAAAGGGTGTCGGAGAAGGTTCCATAAGGCAGATAATAGCCATTGCCAGAGAAAAGAAGATACTTATAAAGGAAGTGGACAAAGCCAAGCTGGACGGCCTTTCAAGGACAAGGAACCATCAGGGAGTGATAGCTTCGGCAGCTTTGTACAAATACTATGAAGTGGATGATATTCTGCAAGCTGCAAGGGAAAAGGGCGAAGATCCCTTTATCGTAATACTTGATGAAATAACCGACAATAATAATCTTGGCTCAGTGCTTCGAACAGCTGAAGCGGCGGGAGTTCACGGCATAATCATACCAAAAAGGAGAGCTGTCGGGCTTACGCCTGCTGTGGCAAAGATTTCCGCAGGCGCAATTGAATATGTGCCTGTTGCAAAAGTAACCAATCTGAACCATACAATAGAGTATCTGAAAAAAGAAGGCCTATGGATTGCAGGAGCTGAAATGGGAGGAGAACCATATTACGGAAAGGACATGACCGGCCCTATTGCATTGGTAATCGGCAGCGAAGGTGAAGGACTCGGACGCCTTATTAAGGAAAACTGCGATTATCTTGTCAGCATCCCGATGAAAGGAAAAATCTCATCGCTGAATGCAGCCGTTTCTGCCGCGATTATACTGTTTGAGATTCAGAAGCAGCGGGCGAACCGCTAAAACTTGACTAAAACTGCAGGTTTA
Organism: Clostridia bacterium; assembly: GCA_017994115.1. GTDB lineage: Bacteria > Bacillota > Clostridia > Lutisporales > Lutisporaceae > BRH-c25. The sequence continues at coordinate 21,551 of JAGOLK010000020.1, forward strand.
TGTATAATAATAGTGTGGTTTTCTATGTCTGATACATGGAGGCGATAGATTGGAAGTAAATGCAGAAGAAAAATACGTTGAAAGCTACGACAGCATGCTTGATGAAGAAATAGTGCTTAGTGCCAGGGATGGGAATGCCACATCTCTTGAGTATATCATAAACAAGTACAAGAACTTTGTCAGGGCGAAAGCCAGATCCTACTTCCTGATAGGCGCCGACAAGGAGGACATAGTGCAGGAAGGCATGATAGGATTGTACAAAGCCATAAGAGATTTTAGAAATGATAAGTTGTCTTCCTTCAGAGCCTTTGCAGAGCTTTGCATCACCAGGCAGATAATAACGGCTATTAAGACTGCCACAAGGCAAAAGCATATTCCGCTTAATTCATATGTTTCACTAAATAAGCCCATTTATGACGAAGAATCAGACAGGACACTCCTTGACATACTTACCGCAACAAAAATAACAGACCCCGAAGAGCTGATAATCAGCAGGGAGGAGCTTGTTTCAATAGAATCAAAAATCGGAGAGATATTGAGCGAATTGGA
>JAGOLK010000020.1:22199-26208 GCA_017994115.1 Clostridia bacterium
TTCATTCCCAATCTTAGGGCAATAAGAAAAGCATTGCTTTCACCCGGCTCTCCTATCTTCAATCTATACAGGGGCTGCAGCGTATCAAGGTCAAATTCCATGCAGCCGTTTTCAAATCCATCCTTTTCATATGCGTAGTGCTTTATTTCGCTATAATGGGTAGTGGCAATTGTGACCGCACCTTTCCTATATGCCTCTTCCAGAATTGCAATGGCAAGGCCCATGCCTTCTCCAGGGTCGGTGCCTGCCCCCAGCTCATCCAAAATGACCAGTGTATTGCTGCTTGCGCACTCTACAATGCCTATTATATTTCTGATGTGGGAGGAGAAGGTGCTTAAGGATTGTTCAATGCTTTGGCCGTCTCCGATATCGGCAAGTATGTCGGTAAAGACGGCAAATTCACTCCCGGGATCTGCCGGTACATGGAGCCCCGACTGTACCATAAGCGTCAGCAGGCCTATGGTTTTTAAAGCCACAGTTTTGCCTCCCGTATTGGGGCCTGTTATGACCAAAGTCCGGTACGAATCCCCAATGCTTATATCCAGAGGCACAGCTGACTTTCCTATTAAAGGATGCCTTGCTCCGCGTATGTCAAGCCTGCTGCAGGTATTGACCCTTACAGGGTTGGCTTCCAGAGATCTGCTGAACCTTCCCTTGGCGAACAGGAAGTCATAATATGACATAACCTGTATATTGGTTGTTATTTCCTTTTTGTATGATTCTACAAGATTTGTGAGCATTGACAATATCCTGTAGACTTCTTTTTCTTCCTCTATCCTGCAGTGATTCAGTTCATCCTGGAGCTTTCTCACTTCCGAAGGCTCAATGAAGACAGTAGACCCGCTGACTGAACTGTCCATCACTTCTCCGTCTACATTTTTACGATACTCTCTTTTAACGGGTATAACATATCTGCCGTTTCGGGAGCTTATTATCCCGTCCTGAAGGTACCTGGCATAGGCAGGGGACCTCAAAATACTTTCAAGCTTGCCCTTTATCCTGTCTTCAAGTATTATTATTTTCTTTCTTACTCTGGACAGCTCACTGCTGGCCTTGTCAGCAACCACTCCGTTCTGAATGCACCTTTCTATTTCCCCGGACAACTCCTCAAGCTCATAGGCAGACAAGGCAAAGCTGCTTACTATAGGGGCTATTGCCGATTTATCCTTCATGAACCGCTTAAGCTTGCCCACCTCCTGGAGCAATCCAAGTATTACTTCGAATTCTTCGGGAAGCAGAGACATATTCTTTCCTAACTTGCCAACAATACTTTCTATACCATTAAGGCTGTGAATTGGTACGCTGCCGCTTCTCTGCAATATGGCACAAGCCTCGGTAGTTTCATTCATCCACGACAATATGGTGTCTACATTCAGAGATGGCTCAAGCTTGTCTATCAAATCCTTCCCCAGGTTGGATACTGTATAGGTTTTCAGCAGATCCTTGATTTTATCAAATTCTAAAATTTTTATAGCTGTTGAATTCAATTTATATTCCTCCTTTAAATGGAAAAAGGCCGTAATCAGACCACGTCCAATTACAACCTTCATATCCGATACAGTCATACATATCCTGCAGACAAACGCCAAATGCTTTTATTTTACAAGACAGCAAGGGACTTGCAAAATAAAACCGTGCAAAAGCACGGTACTGTACAGTATATACAATTGGTTCCGTGTTCATAATATCAAAAGGGTAACAAACCAAGCCTATTAATGCGCAAAACAATTAATAGGATTCCCTTTCGATGCTAGATTCATTTATCTAGTTATGAACACTCTCAGACATAAAATACCTCAAACCTAAATTTCTGGCGTTTATCAAATTATTGATTTCTACGACTTTCATATTTTATTCTATGTAAGTATCTGCAAAATGTCAATGTTTTATTTAATCAAATTCCTTGAATAAAGCTTCAAAGGCCTCTTTGCTGTCTATTGCATGGTATACATGCTTGTCTTCAGGGAATTTTTCCTCTTTGACATCTGCCACGTATTCTTTGAATGCATTAATAATAACTTCAGCTACATTGGCATATTTTTTGACGAATTTTGGAGTGAAAGCCTGGAAAAGGCCCAGCATATCCCCGCATATTATTAACTGGCCGTCGCAGGGAAGTCCAGCACCAATGGAATATACCGGGATAGTCAATTTATGGCTTAAGTAATCTGTCAATTCCGGCGGAACCGCTTCCAGGAGCAATGCTCTTGCTCCCGCTTCCTGAATTGCGAGAGCATCCTTAATCAATTCTCTTGCACTGTCAACGGTTCTCCCCTGTGCTTTGAACCCTCCCAACTGTCCTGAGCTTTGGGGTGTCAAGCCTATATGGCCGAATACAACGATTCCTGCGTCAGAAATTGCTTTAATCTTGCTTAGTACACGAATTCCGCCTTCAAGCTTTATAGCGTCCATATCGGCTTCCTTCAGGAATCTGCAAGCGTTTCTTACTGCTTCTTCATCTGATACCTGATATGAACCAAAGGGCATGTCACCTATTACAAAAGTATTTGGAGCCCCTCTTCTGACAGCCTGGCAGTGGGATATGCAATCGTCCATTGTAACCGGAACGGTACCTTGATATCCCAATACAACCATACCTAAAGAATCTCCCACAAGGATCATGTCCAAGCCGGCCTGTTCAGCAAATGAGGCCATCGGAAAATCGTAGGCAGTAATCCATGAAACTTTTTCACCCTTCTTCTTCATTTCATAGAAGTCATTGATTGATTTTTTCTTTGCCATTTGAATTCCTCCTTAAATATTTTATATTTATTGATTACTATTGTCATACCCTAGCTTCATAGATATTTCCTTAGTGTAATCCATTAATGCCGCACTTGCTTCCTTTCTGAAGTCCTCGTTCATTCTAAAGGTTGGACCGGATAAACTTATAGCGGCAAACGGAATGTTGAAGTGGTTATAAATGGGTGCAGCTATGCAGCTTAATCCTATCTCAAGCTCTTCGTTATCCTCTGCATACCCTCTGTTTCTTGTTAATTCAAGAGATTCCATTAACGAGTTTCTGTCAGAAGCGGTATTGCCGGTGTATTTTCTGAATTCCATCCTTTTGAGTTTGCTGTTAAGCTCCTCCGAGGGAAGGTTGGCCAATATGGCTTTTCCTACCGCAGTACAATACAGAGGCAGCCTGCCTCCTACCAAGGTGCTGATGCGCATTGAGCGTGTGCTCTCAACTTTTTCAAGGTAGATAATGGAAAGGTCATCCATAACAACAAGGTTTGCTGTTTCCTGATACATTTTTACCAGCTGTTCCAGGTAAGGTATGGCTATGTGCCTTAGGGCCGAGTTAACCTTGGTGCCCAGTCTGAACAATTCAAGTCCCAATCTGTACTTTCCGGTAAGCTCATTTTTTTCAATCAATTTGTTTGCTTCAAGTGTGGATATTAAGCCAAAAGCAGTACTTTTATGAAGCTCAACCATTTTGCTTATTTCGGTAACTCCCAGTTCTTCATTTTTTTCAAAACAGCGAATTATTTGTATTGCTCTGCTTACTGACTGTATTACATTTTCACTGGATTTATTCAATACCATCCCTCCCGCCGAAAACGTACTATAATGCAGAACAATATTCTATAATATAGCACACTGTAATTGTAATTCAATATATATTTAATTTCAATATCTCTCTTCAGCAATTATGCAATGCATTTAAAGAAGCATTACAAGGAGAATTCATGTTTTTCAATGTGTTTAAAATGCGCTAATAAATATTATAAAAAGTTTTATAATATTTATGATGAAACAAAAAGAATCGGAATTGGCAGTGAGCAAATATTCCCGCCCGGACAATATATAAAACTTATTAAATGTCACATTTATTGCATGTAATATACTCTTAAGTTATATATTTCTCTAGGCTTTAACCATATGTCAATACTTTGTGAAAATGTCACCCTAAAAGTGACTTAATTATCGTATGAAAATGTCACTTTCAGTAGGAGAAAAATTTTTAAGGATCCCGGTTGACAACGAGCCTCTCCTATATGATGAT
>JAGOLK010000021.1 GCA_017994115.1 Clostridia bacterium
ATTGACATTTTGTTACACAGCTAATATAATGATAAAAATATAATTTTTCGACAATGATGGGAAGAGTAGCTTGTAGGATATGCCAAAGCGAGCCGGGATCGGTGCAAGCCCGGTGCTAAGCCTGAAGTGAAGAACAGCCTTGAGTCTCCAACCGAAATCCTTTGGATAGTAGACTTGGACGGAGCCATACCGTTACAGAATGGGCAGTATCGATTTCTGAAATGCATCAGGATATCCGTACTGGCAGAGTGGATTGGAGCATTACTCCAGTCAATCAGGGTGGTACCGCGAATAACCTTTCGTCCCTTATATAGGGATGAAAGGTTTTTATTTTTGCAGCAATAAAAAAGGAGGTATTAAAATGTCAGAAATGTACTCACTAAGCATTAGAGAAACGGAGGTAGCAATTAAGGTAATCAAAGATTTTTTTGAAGCGCAGCTGGCTAAAAAGCTTAATCTTACAAGGGTTTCGGCCCCTCTGTTTGTTGAAAGGGCTACAGGCCTAAATGACAATCTGAACGGAGTTGAACGTCCTGTTTCCTTTGATGCGCTTTCATTGGGAGATGCGGAACTGGAAATTGTGCAGTCTTTGGCCAAGTGGAAGAGGACTGCTCTCGCCAGGTATGGTTTTTTACCGGGAGAAGGGCTGTATACCGACATGAATGCAATAAGAAGAGATGAGGAATTGGACAACCTTCACTCAATTTATGTGGATCAATGGGATTGGGAAAAGATTATCCTTAAGAAGGAAAGGACTCCTGAAACCTTGAAGGATGTGGTAAGAACCATATACAGCGTTTTCAAGGATACCGAGGAGCTCATCTTCAAGCGCTATCCGCAGTTTAAACCAACTTTGCCCGAGGAGATTTTCTTTATTACTTCACAGGAACTGGAAGACATGTATCCTGATAAAAGCCCCAAAGAAAGGGAAAATCTTATTACAAAGGATAAAGGTGCGGTATTCCTTATGCAGATAGGTGCACAGCTGAAATCCGGGATAAGGCATGACGGAAGGGCTCCGGATTATGACGACTGGTCCCTGAACGGGGATATATTGTTCTGGTACCCTGTACTGCAATGTGCCTTTGAACTGTCCTCCATGGGAATACGAGTTGATGAAGAAGCCCTGTTGCATCAGCTGGAAATCTCCGGCTGTACAAGTCGGAAGGAATTACCCTATCACAGTTCCCTGCTGAAGGGTGAGCTTCCTTATACAATAGGCGGAGGTATTGGCCAGTCAAGGATATGCATGTACTTCCTGAAAAAAGCCCATATAGGTGAGGTTCAATCCTCCATATGGCCTGAGAGCATGATAAGCCAGTGCGAAAAAAAGAATATAAAGCTTCTCTAAGCTTTATATTCTGCACTTTCCTTTTTTTCGAAAATATTAACCTGGGTCAGCAGCATTCCTGCAAACATCAGAGCGCAGCCTAAATATCCCCTGCCGCCAAGATTTTCACCCAGCAGCAATGCTCCGCCAAGAGCCGCAAAAACCGATTCCATGCTGAGTATTATGGCTGCATGGGAAGGTTTTGCGTGCTTTTGAGCTACTACTTGGAGCGTATATGCTACACCCACGGATAATAGGCCTCCATAAAGTATGGGAATTGCTGCCTGGCCAATTCCGGATATAGCTATATCTTCGAAAATAAGTGCAATTATGATGCTCAATACCGAGCACATTGCAAATTGCACACAGGACAGCTTCAATGCATCGACTTTCTTGGTAAAATGATCAATAACCAATATATGAATAGCCCAGAAGAACGCACCGATAATCTCCAGTAGATCCCCGAATGCTATGGTAAAGTCCTCATTGACGCTTAGAAAATACAGCCCTGAAACAGCCAGAACAACTCCCAGCCAGGTATTTAAACCTATACGCTGCTTTAAGAAAATACCCAGCAAGGGCACAAGAACTATATACAACCCTGTTATAAAGGCAGCCTTTCCTGCTGTTGTATATGCGAGGCCGGCCTGCTGAAGAGAAGCTCCGAAAAACAAAACTGACCCTGCAATGATTCCCGGTACCAAAGCACTTGCTGCAGCGGTCTTCTCCGGTTGCTCTTCAGTTTTCTTGTTCTTGAAATATATAATCAATGGAACCAGTGAAATACTTCCTAATGCAAACCTCACTCCATTAAAAGTAAATGCCCCTACATACTGCATGCCTACTCTCTGGGCTACAAAGGCAAAACCCCATATGGCCGCAGTAAGCATAAGCAGCATATTGGACTTCATTTCCCGATTATTCATTATTTACTCCCCCTATCATTAGCTCCGCCAATACTATTTTAACTTGTATCAGCCGAAAAAAGCAATTATTATAATTCAAAAGGAAGATCATTCACATCCGTAAAATGTGCGGGCTATTTTTACCGCTTCTCTCGCATCCTTGCCATAGAAATCCGCCCCTATCATTTTTGCATAATCTTCGTTAAGCACCGCTCCCCCTACCATTACTCTTGTATCCGGGCAATAAAGCCTTAGAGCCTTAACGGTATCCTCCATGCTCTTTACTGTGGTGGTCATAAGGGCACTTAAGCCAACCATAAGGGCATTCTCCTCCTGAACCTTTTTCACAATACTTTCTGCGGGGACATCCTTCCCAAGGTCATAAACCTCAAAGCCGTAGTTTTCCAGCAGTATCTTCACAATATTCTTGCCTATGTCATGTATATCCCCCTTGACTGTGGCAATTACAATCTTACCCCTGGAGACCCCTGTAACCTCCCCTGCATTTTTGAGCATGTTGTCCTTTATTACTTCAAATGCTCTTTTAACAGTTTCAGCAGACTGTATAAGCTGCGGCAGGAAAATTTCCCCCGACTCATACTTCTGTCCTACAACGTCAAGGGCCGGTATCAGGAAGGTATCTACAATCTCCAAGCCGTTAATCTCCCTAAGAAGCTTTTTTACCGTTAACACTGCTTCTTCCTTCATTCCGTCTATTATCAACTTTTTCAGACTCTGATTTTCTTCCTTTTCTTTGAACACAGGCTGTTCATTGACCGCAGAGCGGCTGCTGATGTATTCGGCTGCTTCCTTGTCTATATTCCAGAGTACATTATATGCCTTTATTGTATCTGTCATGGCTCCTGCCATCGGGTTCAAAATCGGGGCATCAAGGCCTGCAGTCAAGGCCATGGCTAAAAATGTTCTGTTCAGCAGTTCTCTGTCCGGCAGGCCGAAGGATACGTTGCTTACACCAAGGGTAGTCTTAATCCCCAGCTTCTCCTTTACAAGAGCCACTGCCTTAATTGTCTCCCGGGCCTCCTTCTGCTGGGCTGAGGCAGTAAGCACAAGGCAGTCCACTATAATATCCTCCCTGTCTATACCAAACTCCCCTGCCCTGTTTACTATCTTTTCAGCAATTTTCAGCCGGTCTTCCGCTTTTTCAGGTATTCCGTTTTCATCAAGGGTGAGAGCGACAACCAGACATCCATATTTTTTTGCTATGGGAAATATGGTGTCCATCGTCTTTTTCTCGCCGTTCACTGAGTTTATTATAGGCCTTCCGCTGCAAATCCTGACTGCGGCTTCTATTACATCGGGACTGACACTGTCAATCTGCAGAGGAAGGTTCACTATACCCTGCAGCTCAGACACCGCCCTTACCATCATTGCTTTTTCATCTATTTCCGGCAGTCCCACATTAACATCAAGTATGTGGGCGCCTGCATCCCTCTGTGCAACTGCCTCCCTCAGCAAATAATCCATATCGCCGTTTCGCAGAGCTTCTTTCAATCTTTTTTTACCGGTCGGGTTTATCCTCTCCCCTATTATTTTCGCCTCTTCTCCAAGAATCACGGTTGCAGTCGCCGAACTGGCCGCAGTAAGCTTAACAGCTTCGGGCCTGACAGGCTTCAGCCCGGATACAGCTTTCTTTAATTCTCTGATATGCTCAGGGGTAGTACCGCAGCAGCCTCCAAGTATCGCTGCCCCCATTTTTGCCGTTTCGGCCATATATTGTCCGAACTGCTCAGGGCTTATGTCATAAAAGGTCTTGCCGTCCAAAACAACCGGTAATCCTGCATTAGGCTGCACAATTACAGGCACAGATGAATATTTGAGCACCTGGGCAAGAAGAGGAATTATATCCTTTGGGCCGAGAGAGCAATTAATCCCCAGCGCATCTACCCCCAGATGCGATATAATATTTACCATCGTTAAAGGATCGGTGCCCGTCAGGGTTCTTCCGTCAGGCTGAAAGGTCATGGTACACAATACGGGCAGATGGCTGTTTTCCTTTGCTGCAAGGATAGCTGCCCTTGCTTCGTATATATCCGACATTGTCTCTATCAATATCATGTCCGCCCCTGCAGCCGTTCCCGCAATTACTTGCTCCTTGAAGGCGTCGTAGGCATCCCGGAAGGATAATGTGCCGTATGGCTCCATTAGCTGGCCTATAGGCCCTATATCGTGCGCTGTAAGCTTGCTTCCCGTTGCTTCTTTTGCTATTTTTACAGCACTTTCTATAATTTCACCGCAGCTATAGCCCGAGCCCTTCAGCTTATATCTGTTCGCTCCGAAAGTGTTGGTGGTAATTACATCCGCTCCCGCGGCAATATAGGCTTTATGTATTTCAAGTATCTTTCCGGGATTGCTGATATTCCAGCTTTCAGGCAGCTCTCCGGCTTTCAGCCCATAAGCCTGAAGCATCGTACCCATACCTCCGTCAAATATCAGGAACTCCTTTGATTCAAATATATTACCCATTATTCCACGCCCTTTCTGAAAGAACAATTTCTTCTGCCGCAGCTTTCACAGCTATTTCCTGATTCATCACTCTTCTCCCGCCGAAGCCCAATAAAGGCCGTTACGGACTTTCTCGGTATCATTATGCTGCTTTCATTTACACTCAGCCCTATCCCCTCATAAGTCTTCAATACCTTTGCCAATTCCTTTTGAATCCCAATAGGAAAATCTCCATATCCGGGGCTGAATCTTGTTGTTGTTTCAAATCCCATGGACTTTGCCACGGTTTCTATTTTCTCCTGAACCGTATCACATATAGATTCCGCTGCTGCTGTTGCACAGGCATCAAATACCAGGGCTTTTGCAATGTCCGTCTTCGAATAAAAGTTTATGCGTTTATCAACTTCAAGCCCCAGAGTCACCGCCATTAATGCACATTTTTCAGAACCGGCAAGATGCCTGCCAATGTCTTCTCCGGCAAGCGTCAATGTAGTCCCTTTCAAGCATAAACCTTCCGCAGCACGCTCTATATCAAAGATTTCATACAAAAAGCTTTCTTTTGATACTCTTGCAACCTCATCAATACAGTCATTCAATAGCTTTTCCGTAGTATGATCGATGTTTTGGCCCCTATAGCCCATATAACGCAGTACTTCTTCTCTGTCTATATACATAACCAGCCCTCCAATTTAATATATGATAAACACAAACCGCCCTAAAAAGCAATAAGCAATTTAAGAAGAGTCATTGACTTATTTATCAAGGTATTATAGAATATTTTCTAACATTGAAAATTTAATAAAACTTATCCAGAGAGGTGGAGGGACTGGCCCTATGAAACCCGACAACCGGAATTCTCATTCGAATTCAACGGTGTCAATTCCTGCAGAATTTATTTCTGATAGATAAGAACAGCATAAGCCATATTCAGGCTGCTTTCTTAATCTGAAAGCAGCCTTTAAATATAGTTTTTTTAATAAATAAAAGGAGAGCAGCTATGAAAATAAAAGAGTTTTTTAAGAACAAGCCAGTCATATCCCTGGAAATATTTCCGCCGAAGCCTGAAACGCCAATAGATACAATATTTGATACCATTGATGCTCTGTCTGATCTTAAACCCGCCTTTATGAGCGTAACTTATGGTGCCGGCGGCAGCAGCAAAGCTAATACGGTTAAAATCGCCGATGCCATCAAGAACAAGTATAACATAGAAGCCCTTGCACACCTTACCTGCATAGGCGCAAAACGGGATGAAATTGACAACATACTTAAGCAGCTTAAAGAATACAATATTGAAAACATAATGGCTTTGAGGGGGGACATCCCTGTGGGTTCGGATCCTGCTTCCTTTGAGAATGCCGAATACAAGTACGCCAAAGACCTGATATCCTATATAAAAGAAAAGGACAGCTTCTGCATCGGCGCTGCCTGCTATCCCGAAGGCCATATCGAGTGCCCTGATATAGTAAAGGATCTGAAGCATTTAAAGCTGAAAGCGGATTCCGGCGCTGACTTTCTGATTACCCAGCTTTTCTTTGATAATAATTTATACTTCTCCTTAATGGAAAAGCTTGATATGCTCGATGTCAATCTTCCGGTCTCAGCCGGCATTATGCCTGTAATAAACAAGAAGCAGATTGAACGCATCACAGGCCTTTGCGGTGCCTCTATTCCCCCAAAGTTTAAGCGTATACTGGACAAATACGGAGATAACCCCGGAGCATTGAAGGAAGCGGGTATAGCCTATGCAACGGAACAGATAATAGACCTGCTGTCCTCCGGTGCAGCCGGAATACATTTATATACTATGAATCGCCCGGAGGTAGCAAGGAAAATCATTTATCCGATAACAAACATCAGAAGCTTTTTCAGTGAAAGCTCAGAGAATTAGAAAAACATCTGCATGGTTTTTACGACAGCTCGAACATGCCTGTATACAGTTGATAGTATTTTCCTCCCTTGGCGATCAGGTCCTCATGATCTCCCCGTTCGATAATCCTTCCGTTTTCCAGGACCATTATGGCATTTGAATTCCGGACGGTGGAGAGCCTATGGGCAATAACAAAAACCGTCCTGCCTTCCATAAGGGTATCCATACCCTTTTCTATCAATGCTTCTGTTCTTGTATCAATTGAGCTTGTTGCTTCATCCAGGATCAAGACAGGAGGATTGGCAACTGCCGCTCTTGCTATGGCGATAAGCTGACGCTGCCCCTGGCTCAGATTGGCACCGTCCGAGGTCAGCATTGTATCATAGCCCTGGGGCAGGTGCATTATAAAAGAATGTGCATTGGCTAGCTTTGCCGCATTTATAACCTCTTCATCAGTCGCATCCAGTTTACCGTAGCGGATGTTCTCCATGACTGTTCCCGTAAACAGGTGTGTATCCTGCAGAACCATTGACAGGGAGCGCCTTAAGTCTGCCTTCCTGATTTTGTTTATGTTTATTCCGTCATATCTGATTTTGCCGTCAGGTACGTCATAAAAGCGGTTTATCAAATTTGTAATGGTGGTTTTTCCGGCGCCTGTGGAGCCTACAAATGCTATTTTCTGGCCCGGCTTTGCATAGAGGCTTATCCCGTCCAATACAGTTTTGTTCTCCTCATAGCCAAAGGTGACATCTTCAAAGCGCACATCCCCTTTAAGTTCACTGTAGGTTATGCTTCCATCCTTGTTAGGCTGCCTCCATGCCCACTTTCCGGTATATCTCTCAGCCTCCTCCAGTTCACCTCTGTCATTCTCCCTTGCATAAACGAGCTCAACAATACCTCCATCCACCTCCGGTTTTTCATCCAGCACTTCGAATATGCGCTCCGCACCTGCCAAAGCAGTCAGTATCGAGCTCATCTGCTGCGAAACCTGGTTCAGCGGCTGTGTGAATGTCCGCGTATACTGCAGAAATGATGCAATGGTTCCTATGTCAATATAACCTTTTATGGACATGATTGCACCCACCGCTGCGGTTAATGAATACAGCATATAGGAAAGGTTTCCGATAATCGGCATTAGTATTCCTGCAAAGGTATGGGCGTTTGCAGCCGCATGGAACAGCTCATTGTTTATTTTATCAAAATCACTCTTTACCGCTTGCTCTCGACTGAAAACCTTTACAACCTTCTGTCCCTCAATCATTTCTTCGATGTAACCGTTAACCCTGCCGATTTCCTTTTGCTGCTTCCTGAAATATTTAGCACTCAAACCGCCTATTTTCTTCATGACAAACAGAATCAGTATGAGCACAAACACCACAAGAACAGTCAATGCAGGGCTGAGCACAACCATCATGGCAAATATCCCAATCACAGTCAGTGCTGATGAGAACAGGTTCGGAATACCATGACTAAGCATTTCCCTAAGAGTATCGATATCGTTAGTATACCGGCTCATCAATTCACCATGGGTATGGGTATCGAAATATTTTATCGGCAAGGATTCCATATGAGCAAATAATTCTGTTCTCAATTTATACAGAGTGCCTGTGGAAATATTCAGCATCAGCCTGTTATATGCATAGGTCCCTGCAACACCAATGGCATATACGGCAGCCAACATGCCTATCATGGAAGCAAAGCCTGTCATATCAGGATCTTTGCTCCCGATATACGGAACAATATATTGATTGATTATTGGTTTAAGGAAATATGTGCCGGCAACGCTTGCTGCTGCACTTACAATAATTGAAACTGCCACGGCAGCAAGCTGCAGCTTATATGCAAATAAATATTTCATAATCCTTTTTAGTGTCTTTCTCGTATCTTTCGGCTTTGCAGCCGGACGTCTCTGAGGTCCAGGCATGGCTTATGCAACTCCTTTCTGCTGTGATTCATATACTTCCCTGTAAATGGAGTTGGCAGCAAGCAGCTCTTCATGAGTACCGATTGCATTAATTTTTCCGTCATCCATTACAATGATTTTGTCAGCATCGCTGACGGAGGTTATCCTCTGGGCTATAATTATTTTTGTGGTATCCTTAAAGTTTTCCCTGAGAGCCTGGCGGATCTTGCTGTCTGTAGCAGTATCAACAGCACTTGTGCTGTCATCCAGTATCAGTATTTTCGGCCTTTTAAGCAGTGCTCTTGCAATGGACAGCCTCTGCTTCTGGCCGCCGGACACATTTACGCCTCCCTGCCCCAAGTATGTCTCGTAGCCTTCAGGAAAGGAAGTTATAAAATCATGTGCCTGTGCTGTTTTACAGGCCTCAATAATTTCAGAATCGGTTGCCGCTTCATTACCCCATCTGAGATTTTCCTTTATAGTCCCCGAAAAAAGAACATTCTTCTGCAATACCACTGCAACTGCGTTTCTCAGCGTATCAAGCCGATAGTCCCGCACATCGTGCCCTCCGACTAAAACCCTTCCCCCAATTACGTCATAAAGACGGGGAATAAGCTGAACAAGGCTGGTCTTGCCGGAACCGGTACCCCCTATGATTCCCACTGTCTCACCGGACTTTATTTCAAAGCTGCAGTCATTCAGAGTAAGATTCTCTTTGTTTTTACTATAGCTGAAGGAAACACTGTCAAAAACTACTGAACCGTCCTCGGCCTTCAAATCCTTGCTTCCGCTGCTGTTCCTGATATCAATCTCCTCATCCAGAACTTCAGCTATACGGAATGCAGATGCCCTTGACATGACAACAACTACAAACACAAATGAAATCATCATCAATGACATCATTATCTGTCCCACATAGCTTATAAAACTCATGAATTCACCGGTGAGCAGTGTTCCTCCGATTATCATCCTGCCCCCGAACCACGAAATGGCTATCATGCAGCAGTACATTGCAAATTGCATTATCGGCATATTTAGTATAAGCATTTTTTCCGCCTTCAGCTGTGCTTTTCGAACAGCATCCGCGGCTGCCCTGAATTTTTCGTTTTCATGTTCCTCTCTTACAAAGGCTTTTACGACGCGAATAGCAATCAGATCCTCCTGAACGGATGCATTCATGCTGTCATATTTCTCAAGCATAGCCTTGAACCTGGGATATGCCCTTGTGGCGATAAAATACAGCGCGCCGCCCAAAAAAGCTATGGCTGCAAGAAATATAACAGCCAGGCGGGCGTTTATTACAATTGCCATGACAGTTGCACTAACAAGCATTATAGGCGCACGCACAAGCATCCTTATTGTCATCATGAAAGCCATCTGTACACTGTTTATATCAGTGGTAAGTCTTGTGATAAGAGATGCTGTGCTGAATTTATCAATATTTGCAAAAGAGAACTCCTGTATCTTGTCAAACAGCGTCTTACGAATTCCTTTGGCAAAGCCCATGCTTGCGACAGCCGCAAAACGTCCTGACAGGGCTCCGAATAAAAGTGCAAACAAAGCCATAAGGACCATCAAGGCCCCCATTCTGACAACATAGTCAATATCACTCTTGCTTATACCTACATCAATAATCCTTGCCATAATAAGAGGTATGAATATTTCCAGTATAACCTCCCCTATTACCATCACAGGAGTTAAAACCGCATATTTCTTATAGCTCCCCAAGCAGGGCAGCAGTTTTTTCAGCATTATTTGCTTTCTCCTTCCTTACTGCAAAACTCATTTTTATGTATTTGATTTTTCATGGCAAGAATCTCAAACAAGTCTAAATTCCTATCCTTGTCCTGCCCTTCAGAAATGTTGGCAATCAATCTATCAAGATAACCCTTCAATTGAGCCAATTCCGATTCATCAAAGCCTGAAAATATTCTTTTATCAACGGTGTCAAATAATTCACGACACTTTTTTGACATTTCAATACCCTTTTCGGTAATAGTCAGTTTTTTGCTTCTAAGATTTGCATCATCCACAACCTTCTCTATCATCCCCGCCTTTTGCAGCCGTTTAGTTGATATTGCAACCGATGCCGTGGATAAATTCAGGGTGCCTGCAATTTCAACCTGCGAACAGCCATTATGCCTTGCAATGTATTCCAGAATGGGCAGCTGCCCGAAATATAACCCTGCATCAGCGGCCAGCTTCTGAAACAGTATTCGCCTTTTAAAAAATAATAGATCAAATCTTTTAACCAGTTCTATATACTTCATAATATCAATTCCTTTCATGGGATTGTAATATGTATAATTGTTTTACGTTTAACTATTTTATGTATAACTATTATAGTAAGAGAATAAGCTTTTGTCAATAGACTTGCCGCAAGTATGTAGAATAATAAAAAACCCCCAACAAATGAACCGAACCCCAAGAATTGAACAGTTGCGAGAATCCCCCTTAAAGTAGGATAATTACTACAATAAGGGGGAATTTTTTATGGCAGGTAAAAAAGGAATGAAGATGAATCGATATACACCCGAGTTAATAACATAAATCAAAGAAATGACTAAGCAAGGTATGACTCAAAGTGAGATTGCAGAACATCTTGGTTTAAAAGATCGGTTTTTAGTGCATCAGATTTTAAAAAGGAATCGTAGGAAAGAAAAAGAGACACCAACAATACCTACTCGGAAGGGACGACCCAGGAAAAATAATCCTGAATCTTTACAAGCTTTGCTTAAAGAGAATAAACAATTAAGAATGGAAAACGAGCTAATGCGCTCTTTTCTTCAAGAGCTGGAAAGGAAGTGATACATGCAAAATTCTCCGTGATAGAACGTTATCGCTCTAAATATGGCGGAGAGGGAGGGATTCGAACCCTCGGTACCTTTTGGGTACGCATGATTTCGAGTCATGGACCTTCGACCACTCGGACACCTCTCCGTGTTATCGTTTTCTTTTAAAAAAATCTTTTAAAATTTGGCTGCATTCTTCTTCCAGAATGCCCTTTACTACCTCGGTTTTATGGTTAAAATGATAGTCTTCAAACAGATTCAGCGTTGAGCCTGCCGCACCGCCTTTCGGATCCATGGTGCCTATATAAAGCCTTTCTATTCTGGCCTGCAATATAGCACCGCTGCACATAACACAAGGCTCCAAAGTAACATACATGTCACAGTCTATAAGCCGCCAGCCTCCGAGTGCCTCACAGGCTTCTTTTATTGCAAGCATCTCGGCATGGGCTGTTGCATCTTTTGAAATCTCTCTTTGATTATGTGCCGCAGCTATTATCTCACCATTTCTGACTATAACTGCACCAACAGGAACCTCATCCTTCTCAAAAGCCTTCTCTGCTTCTTCCAGAGCTTTTTTCATAAAAAGAGCATCCAATTTCTACCACGCCAATTCATAATATTATATATTAATATGTGGTTTACTTTGATATAATATCACTTTAACTGTTGAATTGTCAACGATATGCCACGAACTTACAGCCCTGCCAAAACCTCAAAATTAAAACCAAAAAAATACTGCAGCCAATTGCAGCATTTAATGTTACAGGCAAATTCCGCCCCAGCCGTGTTTGTTATTGCACCCACAAACAGCCACAGCCGCCGCACCCAGCAACCCGCCGTCATAGCCGAAGGCAGACGGCATTATTTCTAATTCTTTGTTTGCGTTAATATATATAGATCGCTGCACTTGCTCCGAAAGATATTTCCCGAAAATCGGGAAGGCCAGTGAAACTCCTCCGCCAATTATTACCCTTGCAGGATTGAGAATATTGCATGCTGCAGCTAAAACCTTTCCAAGATAATACCCTTCCAGCTTAAATGTCTCTATTGCAGCAGGTTCGCCGGCTTCAGCAAGGCTGGCGATATATTTTGCATCCGGTATTTTACCATCTAATAAACCTCTGCCCCCAAGTCCAATATAATTCGCCACTATACCGGGACCTGCAGCATACATTTCGAGACATCCGCATTTGCCGCATTTGCACCGGCGGCCGCCTTCAACTACAGTAACATGTCCGAATTCCCCTGCATTTCCGAAGGCGCCGTAATAGATTCTGTCGCTTGCGAATACTGCACCTCCTACACCATTTGAAACAGTAAGGTAAATGAAATCATGTATGTCCCGGCATACTCCAAAAAGCCGCTCTGCAAGAGCACAAGCCTGCCCGTCATTATCAATATATACGGGCATGCCGAATTCATCTTTAAGTATTGGGCCTACAGCAAGGTCCCGTATTCCCGAAAAACATGCTTCCACCCAATGCCCTCGCTTCGGATCTGCAAGCCCGGGGATTGTAACGCCTATCATCTCCGGTTGATAGTCCGGATTTTCATCAGCGAGCTTATGTGCTGAGCAAATAATTGCTTCTATTATTTTATCTCCTGAGGTTTCAGTACAGGCACAGCGCTTTTTTGCATATATCTCACCCTTCTCATTCAAAAGCCCTACCGCGTATTTCGATCCTCCGATGTCTATAGCAAGTATCGCCCGTTTCATTGCATCATACCTTAAGTGCCGCATCGAAGCTGATATCCGAGGGTACGAAATTAATTTTCCTGGCAAATTCATATGCTTCCCTGACTCCAAAGGTGCGCTCCATGCCGCTGTCCTCCCACTCGACGGAGAGGGGGCCGTGATAGCCAATACGGTTCAGTTCACGGATTATACTGTCAAAATCTATATTTCCATGTCCAAGGGATACGAAATTCCACCCTCTGCGGGTATCGCCGAAATCAATATGGCTGCCCAATATGCCTGCCTTGCCGTCTAATTTTACCTTTACATCCTTCATATGAACATGATATATCCTGTCTGCGAAATCCCGAAGGAAAATACATGGGTCCACTCCCTGCCACAGGAGATGAGACGGGTCAAAATTAAGGCCGAGGGTAGGCCGATATTCAAATATCTTGAAAAGTTTTTCCGCACTGTAATAGTCAAAAGCAATTTCGGTAGGATGAACTTCCAGTGCAAATTTTACATCACATTCATCAAAAGCATCAAATATAGGGGACCAAAGCTCTTTTATAGTATTAAAACCTTCATCCACAAGCTTTTGCGGCGTCTGCGGGAAAGAATACCAATAGGCCCAGATAGGTGAGCCCATGAAGCATGTGACAATCTTTACACCAAGCTTTTGCGCTGCACGGGCTATATGCTTCATTTCCTGAATTGCCCAGGCACGTATTTCATCCGGCTTCCCCGAAAGCTCACCAGGTACAAAGTTATCCAAGCGGGGATCCCAGTTGTCTCCTACACATTGGCCTACAAGGTGTGCGCTCAGCGCCCATACCGAAAGATTGTACCTCGACAGGGTATCCTTGAATTCCGAAGCATATGCGTCATCGTAAAGTGCCTTGCGGACGTCCAGATGTGCATGGTAGGCAACCTCTATCCCCTCATAACCTATTGAACTTGCCAGTTTGCAAAGCTCCTCAAGGGAAATATCTCCGAATTGCCCTGAGGCTAATGTAATTGGCCGTTTCATAATCATAATGCTATTTCACATCCTCACTTTTTCCTGATATTGCAGAGCGCTCATTGGCAAAAATAACTTTCATTGCATGCATCGCGCTCTCTCCGCTTATTTCCGGCGGGGTACCGGTGACGATACTGTTCACGAATGCATCTATTACTCCTGTCGAAGTACGCCTGCCGCTTGTCTGCTCCTTGTTTGAAGTAAGCAGGTCAAGCTCATAGGGAATCACTTCTCCATTGCGCTTTTCAACAATAAGTGAATATTTCGGGTGGTCATACATACGTATGACTCCGCCTTCACAGTACAGCCTTGTGGAATTGTCCTCACTGCCGTAATTGGTCCAGCTCACATGCATCATGCCGACTGCACCGCTTTCCAGAGTATAAATGCAAAATGCATTATCGTCGACAGTAATAGGTGTACCTTCCGGAAACTTCTTGTCTAATGTTGCAACAACAGCTGATGTTTTGACTATCTTTTGCCCTGTAAGATAATATATAAGGTCAGTTTTGTGCACGCCAAGATCAGCCATTGCACCTAAGGAAGCTATACGCTTGTCGAAAAACCATGAGCTCCTGCTGCCCGTCCAGCCCTCGGGACCCGGATGGCAGAACTTTGTCTGGAATGCTATGACTCTGCCCAACTCACCGCCGTCCAATATTTCCTTTGCTTTTACATGAGCTTTTGCAAGGCGCTGGTTCAATCCTATCATAAGAAATCTTCCCGCTTTTTCAGCCTCCCTCACCATAGACTCACAATCCTCAAGGGTAGTTGCCATGGGTTTTTCACAAAGTACATGCTTACCCGCCCGCAGTGCCTGTATGGAAACTGGCGCATGATATATATTTGCCAGGCATACGCTTACTGCATCAACATCAGAAGCCAGAAGCTCCTCAACAGAATCATATGCATTGCCGCCATACCGCTCCGCCATCTTCTGCGCCTTACCCGGTGTAACACTGTAGAAGGCTGTAATCCTACAGTCCGGATTTTCACTGTATTCCGGGGCATGACGCACTTCAGCAATCTTACCGCATCCTATAATACCTATTCTTATCATCCCTATTCTCCTTTCCATTGATAATCTTCAAAAGTATTATGCGGCAGTTTTAATTGCGGAGCCTTCTGTTCTGAAGGTTCTGCATCAATACCGCTATCACGATTATAGCGGCGCTTATTGCACCATTAAGGTAGGTGGAAACATCTGCCGCTGTCAATATATTGCTTATCAGCTTAAACATGAGCACACCCATGAATGTACCCATAATCTTGCCTCTTCCTCCGCTCATGGAGGTGCCGCCGATAGCAACTGCCGCAATTGCATCCATCTCGTAGTTGAACGCTGCAGATGCTGCCGCAACAGCAGTCATGCGCGATGCATAAATAACAGCCACAATACCGCACATCATACCTGTTATGATAAATGCAGAGGCCTTCACCAGGTCGACATTTATGCCCGAGAGCCTTGCGGAGGTTTCGTTGCTTCCTACCGCATAAATGTGCTTGCCCAGCTTTGTTTGAGTCATAATAATATGAAAAATCACACCTGCGGCACAAAATATAAGCATCAGGTATGGGATTTTAAAGCTTTCGGTAATCTGTACGCCTCCTACTGCCAATATCCGAAAGGAATCAAAATGCTCCTTGTCAACAGTGAAAGGGCCACCAGATCCAAAATGATTTATGATGGACCGGCAGGCACCCTGCATAGCCATTGTAGCTATCATCGCAGGCATACCTCCCTTGGTAACCAGAAGGCCGTTTATTCCCCCGATAAAAAGCCCGGAAATTACGCAGAACAGCAGCATTATTAAAGCACTGCCCGTCTTGTTGAGTACCAGTATGCCAAAACCGCCTATAAGGGCAACCTGTGCGCCGACGGAAATATCTATTAGCCCTGCGGAGATAACCATGCTCATGCCCATTGCAATAAGTCCCACCAGAGAGCTCTGGACAAAAATGTTGGATATGTTGGTCCATGTAAAAAAGTTCTTGTTCACACTTGCTGCGATTATAACCAGCAATATGAAAGAAAGCACAAAGCTGTATTCTGTTAAAAGCTTTTTTGTAAAGCCTTCGTGAGTTATGATTTTCATATCCTTAAGCATATTTCTCACCCTCCAAATTCGCACCGGTGGAATAGTACATTACATTTTTCTCGGTAAGCTCATCCCGGCTAAGAACTGCGTTAATTTCCCCCTTATAAAGCACAATGCAGGAATCCGCTACCTTAAATATCTCAGGAAATTCCTGGCTGAATATGATAATTGCCTTCCCCTTCCGGGCCAGGCTCAATATGAGATGATATATTTCAAATTTGGCGCCTACATCTATACCCTGTGTGGGATTATCAAAAAGAATCACATTTGCATCTGTCTCCAGCCACCTGCCCAGTATAACCTTCTGCTGGTTTCCTCCGGAAAGGGAGGTTATAGGGTTTCCAGGCTGTTCAGCCTTAATTGCAAGGGCTTTCTTCTGCCTGAAAAAACGTTCATTTTCAGCCTTATTGTTTATCAGCAGCCTCCTGAACTTTGTATTAAAGTATCCCATTGAAATATTGTCACGGATGGAAAGGTCTTTGTGTATGCCGCGCTCCTTCCTCATTCGAGGCACCATTATGACGCCGTGGTTCAGGAAACCTCGTATGTTCATACCGGGCTTGACAGGTCTTCCACCTATTATAATCTCCCCCTTATACGGTATTACGCCGTAAAGGGCATCGGCTATGGAGTCACGGCCGCTTCCATGAAGGCCGGTAATGGCTAATATCTCTCCTTCGTGCAAATCAAAGGTGATGTTTTTGAAATCTTTTCCTGAAAGATTCCGAACCGAGAGCGCCACCCTTTCTCTTGAGCTGCTTACATGCCTTGAAAATTCGTCATCCGCCAGCTGGCGCCCTATCATATATTCCGTAATGCCATTTTCATCAATATCACTGAAACTGCCGCGTGCTACAAGCTTTCCATCCCTAAGCACATAATAAGTCTCACATATCTCAAAGAGTTCGGGAATCTTGTGAGAAATGTATATGAAGCTGACACCTTCATCCCTGAATTGGCGCATTATGGAAAAGAGGTTCTCTATTTCACGGGTGGAAAGTGCCGTTGAAGGTTCATCCATTATTACAAGCTCGCACTTGAACAGCAGCGCTTTGCCTATCTCTACCAGCTGCCTCTCAGCCGCCTGTAGATCCGCAACCAATGCACACGGGTCAATATTCACCTTCATACGGCGAAAGACCTTGTTGCAGCGGTCAATCATTTCCTTCCTGTTCAGCATTCCGAATCTTTTCGTTATTTCATCTCCAAGGAACATATTTTCAAATACCCTAAGGTCGTTGCACAAATTCAGCTCCTGATGTATGAATCGTATGCCGTATTGATTCGCAACCCTGGCATTTGTTATGTAAACCTTGTGCCTGTTGATGAATATTTCCCCTGAGGTTGCAGGGTAACTGCCGGCAAGCACATTCATGAGTGTAGATTTACCTGCGCCGTTTTCGCCTAAGAGGCCGACAATTTCACTGGACTTAATGGTAAAGTCTACATTGTCAACGGCGCGGACTGGGCCGAAATCTTTTGTAATTCCTCTCATTTCAACCAGCATATTCTGTTTTCTCCCTTCAAAAGCATCTGTCAAGAACTCTTTAGCTCTGAAGCAATTTATATGCTTGTATTGAGAAAAGCCGGCCGGAACTTACCGACCGGCTTTCGGCATTAGAAATTCCCAATTGAATATCTTTCTTTGTAAATATCGCTTTTTTTGTATGCATCAAAATCATATGTAGCGTCACCCGCATTGCTGATTGAGAAGGAAGGAATCAGGTACTGGCCGTTTGTCAGATTGGCCCCTGTATACTTTTCACCGTAAAGGTGTGCAACAGAAAGCCTCAGTGCTTCACGGATAAACGCCGGAGCAAAGTAGAAGGTGCAGAACTTTGTCGGAAGTTTGGTATTCTCGAATTTAACAAGGGTAGCCTCACGCCCGCCTACGGATGTTATTAGTTTAATATTGATTTCAGCAGAGCCCGTATATGCTTCAAGTGCATTCATAAGGCCGTCGACAATTTCGTCATCATGGGTAACGATAAGGTCGATATCTTCAATTTCCTTCGCTGTCTTGGCATTCAGCCAGTTTTCCATCTGCCCCTGAGCGACCTCGGTGGACCAGTTTGTAACAAATGTGTTTGCAACCTGCTCAAACTTCTTATCTATAACCCCATCCATCCCTTCATTGCGCTGTGAGGTAACAGTTGAGCTATCTCCAACAAAACGCAGATATTGAACAGAATCCATATCGGCATAATATTTGTTGAGATACTCGCCCATCATTTTGCCTATGCCTACGTTGTCACCCATGATCTCTCCTACAAGGCCCTGAAAGTTATTGATTAAGCGGTCATAAACAACAAGCTCAACTCCTGCATCAATGATGCTCTGGGCCGCACTTCTTAGGGCTTCACCCTCCATAGGCCACAGCATTATCAGGTCGACATCTCCCCCCGCCAGCAGGTTTTCGATTGAGGTAATCTGATGGGAAGCCTCAAGGCCGTCCTTGACGACAATTTCCAAGCCTTCATATTTTTCCATCAGTGCTTCAGCTTCCATCTTGGCATGAGCAACACTCTCACCTGTAAAACCGTGATCGCCGGAGGGCATTACTACACCAATTTTGAAAGACTTGGCTTCAGGAGCGGGAGTTTCCTCAGGAGCAACCGGTTCAGCAGGTTGTTCGGTTTTCGGGGCTGCACAGGCTGTGAATGAAAAAACCATAACTGCAGCCAGAATCAAATACAATACTCTCTTCATTTTTTCTCCTCCTTATTTAATTCATTATTAATACAGGGCAATACCCTTATGTATGCTTACGCCTTTATATGTTTTGCAATTCTCCGGGTTGCAGACCTTCCAGCAAGACTAATATATCCAATAGCTTTACAGTCCCTGTTGCTTTAATTTGTTTTATCACTATGCTTGATGCCGCATTTCCTACTAACGCTGCTTCCTCAAAGCCGGCACCCTTTGTCAATGCAAATACCGCAGCAGCATTATAGGCATCCCCCGCCCCGACTATATCTATGGGTTCATCGACGGGGAATGCGGGAACCTTGTGAGGACGGCCGTCAAATACGATGCTCCCGTATTCTCCCAAGGTTACATATACGGGTTTGTTATTTTTTTTGTATAAAAGCTCTGCAAATTCTATTGCCGCATCGGCATTTATACTGTCGGGGCACACACCGAATATCCCTGCAATTTCTCTTTGATTGCATTTGATAATGCAATTGCTGAATTTATCCGCATGCGCACGGGAATCTGCATAGAATATAACCTTGTTGTGCTTTTCCGCCAGGATTTCCAAGGCAGCCCGGATATATGCAGTCACTGCGGCAAAATCCTCCTCCCTGAATTGATCACATATTATAACCGCATCGCTTAAGCCAACCGCTGTTTGCAGGTTTTTAACCAGCTCTTCCTGCAATGGCAGCGGTGTTTTTGTAAAATTCCTGATATCTAGCCTGTTGATCTCAACCTCAGAACCTTTATGACACCTTATTGGTTTTTCATATGTACAGGTATTGCGGTCTGCAGCATGCACCATAAGCCGTGTTTCGGCCCCTACGTTTTTAAGACACCTTTCCAGTTCATAGCCCTCACCGTCATCGCCTAATATACCAACGCAGTATACCTTCGCACCAAGTGTGCAAAGATTGTTTGTAATAGTCCCCGCGGCACCGGCATAGAGCTTTTTTTCCACAACCTGGAATGCAGTCAGGCCGGTCTCTGCCGACAACTCATCCCGTGACGCGTCAATGTACAGGTACTTATCCAGGCAAAAGTCTCCGAACACAGCTATAACAGGCTGTTTGCCATTTATGAGTTTTTTACTTATAGCCTTTGTGTTCATATTTCTTTGCCATCCTCCATAGCTATCGCAAGTTTTGCTATGCTCGGCAGGGTATCCCTGTGCAGACCCTGTATGTAAAAGCTCTTTCCTCCGTCTGCGACCGTACGCACAAGTATTGTCTTCCACGGGCGGAAATAATAAGCCGGATCTGTTTTAGCAGGGATGCTGTGTAAGCCCTCCTCCGGCATGTGACTAATGTCCAGCACTGCCGTAGTAAAGTGTACTATGCTTTCGCCCCGCTGAAAGGCGGCATTTCGTGCCATAGCCAGGGCTTTTAGGTACACCTCAGGCCCTGTCACAGCGGAACCGGCATTGATAAACAATCCGTTTTCTAGGTTTGTTATACTCTGCACATATATGAGAAAATCCCTGTATGTTGCCTCTCCTAACACCCTGCCGCTTGCATTGGGATGCTCGTGCAGTATATCATTCCCTATACCTATATGTATTGTACAAGGCACTCCAAAATGATAACCATTTGCCAAAATGCTGTACTTTTTATAAGGAAGGTCCATTTCCCAGATATAGCGTCCGATAGCTTCTCCTGCCCCAATTCCGTCTTCAACCCCCTTTTTCAGGATATCGTTTATCATTCCTGTCTCATGCCAAAGGCCGAACTGGCCTTCGCCTATATATTTCTCCACCGATTCACAGGTTTTTCCAATAAGCGAAAATTCAAAATCATGTATACTGCCTGCACCGTTCGTGGCAAAATGATTTACAAGGCCACGTTTCATAAGCTCTATCATGTATGCAGAGCAGCCTGTGCGTATGACATGTGCGCCATACATAAGCACTGTGGCTGCATTTGCTTGCTTAGCTCCAACCATCGCACTTGCGACCGCTCTTGTATTCTCGTTGTCTAAAACGGCAGGGGAGCTGTCTACAGGCACAAGCACATCCATAAGGTCTACATCATGTATGCGTTCTCTTAATGATTTAATAACCAGCCCGGATGTATCAAACATTTTAAATGGCATATGCTATCTTCTCCCCATAATAAACCCCATTAACCTTTCAGTATTTGAAAAGTCAGGTATTATGCAGTCTGCACCGGCTTTCAGAAGCCTCTCCCGCTTCCATTCGTTGATTGAGGTATCCCTTGCAGCTTCATTAGTAGCCACTGCAACTGCATAACCCCCATACTTTTTGGCAAGCTCTATCTCAACATACCCGTCTCCAAAGACAATCAGCCGGCTACCCTTAAATGAGTTTTTTTCTATTAGGCTCCTGATTACCAGTTCCTTGGAGCATGACGTACTGTTCTTATCTGTTGCGCCGTGGATTGATTCAAACATATCTGCAATACCCAGAAGGCGTGCTTCCTCCAGCACATCTGCTTCATCGGTACCGCTTGTGAGAAAGCACTTTACTCCCATTTCCCTCAACGCTTTGAGAGTGGATTTTGCGCCAGGGACCAGATACGGCGCAGGATCCCCGCCCACGCGAAGAATATCCTTTCTGTCCTGTATATGCTCCATCAACCGTCGCAAGTATTCTTTCTTATATTCCAACGGTTCTTTAGGAACACCCCCGTATTTTCTTATCTCCTCACACAGCTGCATGCACTGGAATATCGTCTGCTTTCCCGTAAGCATATCTACAAACTCTATTACTATTCTTTTTGCTTCCTCAGCTTTCGGTGCGCCCTTATGTTTCAGCAGCTCCTCTGTGAAATAATCATACATAATTGTTTGCCAGCCTTCCCGAAGCAGGCTTACGGTACCGTCAAAATCAAATATTGCAAACTCAGGCAAACCGCCATCCGGATAATTTATCACTTCAATATCCCATATTTTTCTAAGCCTTTCACGAAGGATACGGACCAATAAATGTGTATAAAACATATGAAGGTTTTCTATCTGCTCTATGCCGTATACAGGTGCAAGGAGGCAAAGATTGCACAGCGCCTTCATCCTGCCTCCGTCACGGCCTCCGAAGCCGATAACGGTCATACCGATTTCCCGTGCTGTCTCACAGGCATTCAGTATGTTTTGTGAATTGCCGCTTCCACTGAAAACAATAAGCAAATCCCCCCTGTGCCCCAATGTCCGAAGCATTATCCTATATACATCCCCATAGCAGAAATCATTTGCTAGGCACGTAATGACAGCATTGGGGTCATTCAGGCATTGGGCACGAAAGCCTTCTCGTCCACCCACGCGGCAGCCCTTTATAAGATCATTAATGAAGTGGCTTGCCGTTGCGGCAGAGCCGCCGTTACCCGCAGTAAATACAACTTTATCCGAATCCTTGATATGCAGTATCTCATTTGCAATGGCATCCAGCGTATCAAAGTCGGTGTCCAACAGTGCCTTACTTACCTCCATGGCATATTCTCTTGACCGGAGCGAACCATTATTACTGCTTAACATATATCCCTCCGCTATTAAATGGCAGATTTATGCACTTAGCTATATTAAGTTATGATGCTAATCCTCAAATTATTATCAGTATTTTATGATTCGAATAAGTCAGTCTGCAAACGCATAGAGTATATGCCGTTTCAAAAAATAAAAAACTGCCTATTAAATAGGCAGTTATTCTCATAAATGGTGCGCCTAGAGGAATTCGAATCTCCGACCTGCGGTTTAGGAATGTGCATTTGTCACATTAATCATATTCTATAAAATTTGTAATCTTATCAATCGAAAAATTTGGCATTGTGCTGAATCCAAGGCTCTTACAGCAATATAATGCTAAATCATCTAAATCTTATACTGCATACCATTTTTCGGTTTTACATGAAAAGTAATATACTGACTCCCATAACCGCCATTCCTCACGCCAATCCATATGTGGCTATATGAGCCTCACCGTATTGTATTGCAGTTGGAAGCAACTCATCCATGGATATAAAAATCATAATACCCCCAGCTAATGCGGACATAATTCCGAATACCTGATCACTCATTATCGACGTCAAGAAAATATATGCAAGAAAAACACCCAATAGCTCTGACAAGTCTGAAATAATTGAGTATAACAGTGCTTTTTTCTGTCCCCGGTAGCGCAGTATATTGGCACAGATACAGATATACCCTCGGGAATATTCTGTATTGCTATTGCTGCTATAGCGATACCCAACTGTAGGTCCTTTAATGCTGAAATAAATGTGCGCTTGCGCATATTATATCCCATAGTTCAATGTCTATTATGTATTTTCTTCTATTATATTGATAATAGTTCCCATTTGTAATATATCTTGTAATTTTCACTTCAATTGAAGGAATTACCGATACTTAGCAGAATTTATGAAATATAATACTAAGCTCCATTAGCGTATCATAAATCTATGAGAAGCATACATTTCAACGACGCCCTCCTGCTCAGATTGCAGAGATATATGTAAAAATGCTTCCGAAAATATTAAGGATAAGGAGGTATAAAAATGAAATACGACTTTGACAGAATAATAGCACGGAATGGCACAAATGCTATAAAATGGGACAGTTTGGACAAAACCTTCGGGGCAACCGATATTCTCCCAATGTGGGTAGCTGATATGGATTTCGAAGCCCCCCGGCCTGTCATTGATGCTATAGTAAAAAGAGCTCAGCACGGAATATATGGTTATACATCGAAGCCAGAGTCCTTTTATTATTCCATCAGCAGCTGGATGGAGAAAAGGCACGGATGGCATATAAATAATGAATGGATTGAGGTAAGCGCAGGTGTAGTCCCGGCTATATCCTTAAGCGTACTTTCCTATTCGGAACCGGGTGATAAGATCCTATTGCAATCTCCCGTGTATTTTCCTTTTTTCTCAGCAATAGAAAGCAACAACAGAGTAATTGTGAACAACCAATTAAAGTATGAAAACCATCAGTACACAATTGACTTTGAGGATTTGGAGCAAAAGCTGAAAAGCGGAGTAAAGGTGTTCATACTATGCAATCCTCATAATCCCGTAGGCAGGGTGTGGAGTAGGGAGGAGCTTGAGAAAATAGGTGAATTATGTGTCCGGTATAATGTTGTCATTGTCTCTGATGAGATACATTCAGACCTGGTATTCGGCAGGCATATCCATATTCCCATAGCTTCAATCTCAGAAGAGCTGGCAGCCCTTACCGTTACCTGCATGGCTCCGAGCAAAACCTTTAATATTGCCGGACTATACACATCAGCCGTAATAATATCAGATAAGGCATTACGGGATAAGTTCAAAAAAACAATACATCGGCTGGAGGCAGAAGCAAAAAATTTATTCGGTATAATTGCCTTTGAAGCAGCATATACCCATGGTGAAGAGTGGCTCGAACAGGCTCTCCCATATCTGGAAGGCAATCTTGAATTTCTGGTTGATTATTTCATTGCTAAAATACCTAAAATTAAAGTGTCAAAACCGCAAGGAACTTATCTGGCCTGGTTGGACTGCAGGGAGTTGGGTATGAATCAAAAGGATTTGGTTGACTTCTTTATACACAAAGCCAAAGTAGGATTAAATGACGGAGCGGTCTTCGGTGCCGGAGGAGAGGGTTTTATGCGCCTAAATGCTGCATGCCCCAGAAGTCTGCTGGAAGAAGGGCTGAAGCGGATAGAAAACGCAGTAAACATGCTATAATAAAAAATCCCAATACTTCATTTGTATTGGGATTTAGTAATTTTCTTTAATGACCCAGGTAAGCCTTCACTATACTATCATCTTTACTTAGTACGTCAGCTTTTCCTTCCATTACTATTTCTCCTGTTTCCAGCACATACCCTCTGTGGGCAAGCTTAAGGGCAGCCTTTGCATTTTGTTCAACAAGCAGGATTGTAGTACCTTCTTCATTAATCTGTTTGATAATGTCCATTATTCCCTGAACAATTATGGGTGCCAGCCCCATTGAGGGCTCATCCAGCAAAAGCACCTTAGGGTTGGTCATGAGAGCTCGCGCTATTGCAAGCATCTGCTGCTCACCCCCTGAGAGAAGCCCTCCCATTTGCTTACGTCTTTCTTTTAATACAGGGAACAGTTCCAGTGCCTTATCCATTCTTCGCTTTCTTTCGGCATCATCTTTAAGTGTAAATGAACCCATTTCCAAGTTTTCCTGAACGTTCAGCTCTTTAAAAATCCTGCGCCCTTCAGGAACATGGATTATACCCATCTCAACAATATCATGGGGCGGCGCATTTGTAATATCTTTTCCGTAGAATTCCACCTTTCCGGAACATGCCGGCACTAAACTGGATATAGTTTTAAGAGTGGTACTCTTTCCTGCACCGTTGGAGCCTAAAAGTGTAACTATCTCCCCTTCGCAGACATCCAGGCTGATACCTTTTAATGCATATATCTGTCCGTACCGGGTTGCCAGGTTTTTAAGGGAAAGGACTACTTCACTCATTCTGCATCCTCCTCCTTCCCCAAATATGCTTCTATTACCCTGGGATTGTTCTGAACTTCCTGCGCAGTGCCCTCTGCAATTTTGACTCCGTAGTCAATTACAAATATTTTTTCCGAAACCTTCATAATCAGGCCCATATCATGCTCTATTAAAAAAACGGTCATTTTTCTCTCATCCCGAATGCGGCGTATCAGCTCTATCAACTGCATCTTTTCATCATAGTTCAGGCCGGCGGCAGGTTCATCCAGCAGCAGCAGCTTTGGCTGAGTTGCCAGTGCCCTTGCCCACTCTACCCTTCTTTGATCCCCATAGGGTAAATTCTTTGCCAATCTATCTTTCTTGTCCAAAATGCCGATAAAATCCATACATTCTAAAGCCACTTCCCTGATTCTTTTTTCTTCCGCCTTTTGTGAAGGAGGCCTTAAAACGGCACCCGCTACTCCTGCGCTGCCGCGGCAGTGCATTC
This sequence comes from Clostridia bacterium, assembly GCA_017994115.1. Taxonomy (GTDB): domain Bacteria; phylum Bacillota; class Clostridia; order Lutisporales; family Lutisporaceae; genus BRH-c25. Next base: position 25,663 of record JAGOLK010000021.1, read on the forward strand.
CGGACATGACATTTTCCATAAC
>JAGOLK010000022.1 GCA_017994115.1 Clostridia bacterium
GCAATAGCAGCCAAAACAGCCATAATAGATCCTGAGCTGACATTAAGCGTACCGCCGCTGATAACGGCTGCAACAGGTATAGATGCCCTGACTCATGCTATAGAAGGTTACACGGCAAATTGTACCGAACCGATTGCGGAAGCAGCAGGCTTGTATGCAGTTGATTACATAACCGGCAATATTGAAGAAGCGGTTAAGAACGGGAGAAATATAGCCGCAAGGGACAAAATGATGATTGGAAGCCTGCTGGCAGGCTTATCTTTCAGTCATGCCGATGTAGCTTCAGTACACTGCATGGCAGAAGCACTGGGAAGCATGTATGATGCGCCCCATGGAATGTGCAATGCCATATTGCTTCCATATGTGATGGAATATAGCCTGCCTGCCGCAGGGCATAAATATGCCAGGGTAGCAAGGGCAATGGGTATAGAAGAAAAAGATGATTTCACGGCGGCAGTGAAAGGTATTGAGCATATAAGAAAGCTGTCAAAGGAAATAGGGCTACCGGGAATAAGGTCTTTAAATGTCAACACCGATGATTTTGAGCTGTTGGCGGAAATGTCCGAAAAGAATGGCTCTAATGACAGTAATCCAAGAAAGATAAGCAAGGATGAATATGTAAAACTGTTTTATAAAGCATATAACGACTGTAATTGACGATTGCGGAAAGCAGTGGGGATTGTCCCTGCTGCTTTTATCTTGATACATGGGCTATCATAAATCCTTGCGGATTTATGATATAATAGTATTAATATTGATATTTAAGAAGGAATTATTAAAATGAACGAAATAGAAAATGACAAGAAAGAACAGAAGAACTTCCTGGGCATAAAGGACAAGGCTGATGCCAAAGTTATGAGGATTGCATGGCCGGTACTGGCAGAGCTTCTTTTGGGATCATTATTCGGAATGGTAGACATGATGATGCTGGGAAGGATGAGTGATAATGCTTTGGCGGCTGCTTCCGTAGCTGCTGTAGGCATGACAAATCAACCGCTGTTTGTAGGCTTATCTTTTGTTCAGGCTCTGAATGTCGGCGGGACAGCAATGATTGCCAGGTATTTCGGCGCCAATCAGAATGAGAAGATAGAAACAACTCTTAAGCATGTGATGCTGCTAACCATGCTGATGCTGGCAATACCTCTATGTATACTGGGGTTAGTCTTTACAAATTCCATTTTGGTGTTGATGGGTGCCCAGGCAGATACCTTGCAAGCGGGGAGAAGCTATTTCAGGATAATAATGATCGGATTTGTGTTTCAGTCTCTTAATATGTCCATATCAGCGGCATTAAGGGGAATAGGCGAAACAAAAGTGCCAATGATGATAAACTTGAGATGCAATTTCTTAAATGTTATAGGCAATGCACTATTAATATACGGCTTGCTGGGATTTCCAAAGCTTGGGGTCACGGGAGCAGGCATCTCTACAGCATTATCAAATGCAATTGCAAGTGTATTTATATTCGGATATGTCTTAAAGGGGAAGAGCGTTGTAAGATTCAGCATCAGGAAGCCCTTTAAGCTAAACAAGAGAATTCTATATAATTTATTCAAAATAGGTATGCCGGCATCCTTTGAGCAATTGGTCTTAAGAACAGGTGTACTTCTTTTTGTCAGGATAGTTGCTGAATTGGGGACTGTTATTTATGCCGCCCATCAGATTGCGCTGAATATTTTGAGCCTTTCCTTTCAACCGGGCCAGGCCTTCGGAATAGCAGCATCATCATTGGTAGGGATATCCCTGGGTGCCGGGAAACCTGATATGGCGGAAGAATATGCCAGAAAAACCCGAAAGTTCGGGTCAATTATTTCTACATTTATGGCAATAATATTTTTCTTTTTCGGACCGCAGATTGTGGGATTATATTCCGGCGATCCGATGATTATCAAGAATTCTTCTGTTGCATTGAAGCTAATTGCACTGGTTCAGCCCTTCCAGTCATCCCAATTCATATTGGCAGGAGCCTTAAGGGGTGCGGGGGATACCTTCTGGCCTTTGGTATCCACTTCTGTGGGTGTGTTAATGGTAAGAGTTGTATTAGCTTATATATTTGTCAGTATCATGGGCTACGGCCTGACCGGAGCATGGATAGCCCTGCTGGTAGATCAATTTGTCAGATGGATGTTTGTTTACTTCAGGTTTAAGACAGGAGTATGGAAATACATTAAGATAAAATAAATATGAATAATAGGCAATTATGGTATTAATGAAAGGAGTTTTGATATGGATAGAAGGATAGTAATCGCCGGCGGCGGAATTGCAGGACTGAATGCTGCAAAGTCAGCCAGGGAACAGGATCCGGACTGCAGTATTGTTATACTGGAGGCTTTGAATACAAACACATATGTAAGAACCAGACTTCCCGACTATATATCCGGTACTGCTTCATACAAGGAAATATTCCCTTATGACGACAGCTGGTATGAAAAGAACAGGATAGACCTTAAAAAGAACACCAGGATTACAGGAATAGATGTTGCACAGAAAACCATAATTACAGATAAGGGGAATTATGATTATGATTCGCTGGTTGTAGCACTTGGGAGCAGCGGCAATATTCCTCCCATTCCGGGAGCAAAATTGGAAAACTGTTTTCCTGTGCGTACTGTGGCTGATGCTGATAAGATAAGAAGCTTGTCCCGCAGCGGAAAAATATGCACAATAATAGGGGGAGGGCTTTTAGGGCTTGAAATGGCTTGGGCAATAAGGCAGCTTGGCTGTGATGTCAATGTTATACATAATTCAAGCAGGCTGCTTCCAAAGCAGATTGATGAGGAAGGAGCAAAACTATTATACAAGGCAATATCTGATAAAGGTATTAATCTGTATATGAATGCACAGGTGCAGGAAATTTGGGGAGATAACAGGGCAGAGTATGTCAGGCTTGACAGCGGAGCAGAAGTCAAATCCGATTTTGTTATACTGTCTGTGGGAGTCAATGCAAATACACAACCTTTGAAAGACTCAGGGATAAATATGGGCAGGTCTGTAGTAGTGGATAAATATATGAAAACAAATATTGAAGGAATATATGCGGCAGGTGATGTAGCTGAATATAACGGCAAAAGCTATGGCATCTGGCCTATAGCGGTTGAACAGGGCAAAATTGCCGGGACAAATGCAGCGGGAGGAAAATCCGAGTATTCGGAGATTCATCCCTTTACAAGCCTTAAGATAAAGGGGATAACAATGTTTTCAATCGGAGATGTGTTTTCCGAAGATTCTTTATCGATTGTAGAAGCTGATTTTGAAAGCGGAAGATACATAAAGCTTTTGATAAAGGAAGGTATAATAACCGGCGCTATTGTATTCGGAGATCAGAGTCTGCCAATGAAAATCAAGAAGGCAGTGGATAATAGAATCAAGCTTCCGGAAATAAAAGAAGGCAAAACGATAAATGAGCTTATTGGATGAGGTGCAGTATGAAGGTTTTATTTACAAAGAGATTCAGTGATGAAAAAATGAAGTCATTTTCAGATCTTGGATATGAGGTTGTCTATATCAGTGAAGATGAGGTGTCCTATAGGGATGAGATTTCTGATGCGGATTTGCTGGTCTGCTATGATCCTTTTAAAAGGCTGGATATATCAAAGCTTAAGCAGCTTAAGTGGATTCAGCTTTTCAGCGTCGGAATAGACCAGCTGCCCAAGCAAAAGGTCAGAGAGCAAGGTATAGTCGTTTCAAATAACAAATCAGGCTTTTCAATCCCGATGGGTGAATGGATCGTTATGAAAATTCTTGAGCTGTTGAAAAACAGCAAGGGATTTTACGATAAGCAGAGAGATAAGAAGTGGCAAACAGATTCATCACTGTTAGAGCTTTACAATAAGACTGTCTGTTTTATAGGCACAGGCAGTATTGCTATTGAGGCGGCAAAAAGGCTTCAGGGTTTTGATGTAAATATAACAGGAATAAATTCCACCGGCAGAAGGGTAGAGTATTTCAACAGCTGTCATCCCATGAAGGAGCTGCATAACATTCTGCCGCAAGCTGATGTAGTGGTGCTTTCCATTCCCTATACAAAGGAAACCCACCATTTAATTAATGAGGAAAGCATCAGTTTTATAAAAAAGGGTGCCTGCCTGATAAACATTGCAAGAGGAAGCATTATAAAAGAATCTGCACTTATAGATGCACTTCGGAAGGGAAATATTCACGGAGCGGCACTGGATGTGTTTGAAAAGGAGCCTTTGCCTGAGGAAAGCCCCTTATGGGAGATGAACAATGTTATTATTACACCCCATAATTCCTGGATATCCGAAATGAGAACCGAAAGAAGATATAATATAGTATATGAAAATCTCAGAAGGTATATAAACGGAGAAGTGCTTCTTAACATAGTGGACATTGATAAAGGATATTGATAAAAATCAATACCTGTCTTTATCGGCCTTAAGTTTAACAAGGCCTACCAGACCCCAGGCAAGTATGGCATAAACAATCATTCCGATTATGGTGCCGGGCTCAAAAACGGATTTTGCTGAAAGTCCGGGGGATACGGAAGAATTGAAAATCCCGGAAAAAGGTGCAGTAAGAATTCCTGTAACTGAATATAAAAATAATACGAATCTATTTTGCTGATTGGCACCAAGGAGCTTGAAAATAAAACGGAATGCAAGAAGCACTTCAATAATGCCAAGAATATAGTATATAGAATGCCGTGCTTGTAAAAACCATGAAGGTGTTTTAAATATATCATGTTCCTTGTTATTGCTGCGCAAATGACTCATAATATTACCTCTTGCCACATTACAATTCTGTTATGGTATTAGAAAAGTATCTCTTATTGTAGTATTTTCATTTAAGAAAAGAATATGTGCGTTTACATGAGTCATTAATAGAAGTATATAAATATATAAAATAAATGGAGGTAATTCTGACAAATGAAAAATGAATTTGATTGCCTTGTCATAGGCTGCGGCTTCGCAGGAGCGGTGATAGCCAGGGAACACGCAGAAAGGGGAGGCAAAAAGGTTTTGATTATTGATAAGCGCAGCCATATTGGCGGCAACGCTTATGATTCATACAACGATGACGGAATACTCATTCATAATTACGGGCCTCATATTTTCCATACCCAAAGCAGCCGTGTATTTGAATACCTTTCCCGTTTCACAGAGTGGAGGGATTACTCTCATGAGGTTCTGGCAGACATTCACGGAAAACTGATCCCCGTCCCCTTCAATCTCAATTCTCTTTATCTGGTTTTTGAACAAAGCAAAGCTGAAAGGCTTGAGCAAAAGCTCATTTCGGTTTATGGAACGGAAAAGCGGGTAACAATATCCGAACTGAGAGGGCAGACCGACAGCGAGCTGCTTGAGCTTGCAGACTTTATATACAAAAATGTTTTCATGTATTACACGCAAAAACAATGGGGTATTGCCCCGGAAAACATAGATCCTTCCGTAACAGCAAGGGTTCCTATTCTGATTTCCTATGACAACCGGTATTTCCAGGATAAATATCAGGGTATTCCATCAGATGGCTACACTTCCCTTTTTGAAAAGCTGATTGATCATCCGAACATAAGCCTGCAGCTTAACACTGATTCAGCTTCTGTGCTTAAGCTGATTGGAAACAGGATATATTTTTGCGGCAGTCCGTTTTACGGCAGAGTAATATATACAGGTGCTTTAGACGAGCTTTTTGATTGCCGCTTCGGCCGGCTGCCATACAGAACTCTGGATTTTTTGTTTGAAACTCATGAAAAGACCTGGTATCAGTCTAAGGGAACTGTAAATTATACAGTTGACCAGCCTTATACCCGCATAACGGAGTTCAAGCATCTGTCAGGCCAGATAATACCGGATAAAACCACTATCATGAAAGAATATCCCAGGGAATATACTGGTGCTGGAAATGAAATACCGTACTATGCTATAATAAATCTGAAGAATGAAGCATTATATGAAAAGTATAAACGGATTACTGAGGCTATTGATGATTTTTACCTGCTTGGCAGGCTGGCGGAGTACAAATACTACAACATGGATGTTATAGTGGAGCGGGCATTGCTGCTGGCCGACAGCATCATTTAATGCGAGAAAGAGAGTGGGATATGAAGATAATAACTTTTACAATTCCTTGTTATAATTCCGAGGCATATATGAGTCATTGCATAGAATCTTTGCTTCCGGGAGGAGAAGATGTTGAAATAATCATTGTAAATGACGGTTCAACGGATGGAACAGGTGAAATTGCGGATGATTATGCTTCCCGGTATCCCGGCATTGTCAAAGCGATACATCAGGAAAACGGCGGACATGGAGAGGGTGTCAATACCGGTTTGCGAAATGCCGCCGGTTTGTACTACAAGGTTGTGGATTCGGATGATTGGCTGGATACCGACGGTATGTTGAAGGTGCTGTCCAAGCTTAAGGAGCTGCATGAAAAAGGTACTGCTCTCGACATGATGGTATGCAATTATGTTTATGAGCATTCATCGGACAATAGCAGTCATGTTGTCAATTACAAGTATGTATTGCCCCAGAACCGTATTTTTGGCTGGGATGAGATAGGTAACTTCAAGCCGACCCAATACCTTCTCATGCATTCGGTTATTTATCGTACCGAGCTTCTTCGCCAATGCGGCCTGGTACTGCCCAAGCATACTTTTTATGTGGACAACCTATTCGTATATAACCCGCTTCCTTATGTAAGAACCATTTATTATATGAATATTGATCTGTACCGCTATTTTATCGGGAGAGAAGATCAATCGGTAAATGAAAAAAACATGATAAAACGAATTGATCAGCAAATTCGAGTAAACAAGCTTATGATAGATGCCTATAATTCTTATGATAATCTGCCCAGCAGACGGCTTGCGAATTATATGAGAAGTTATCTTTCCATGATGATGACAATTTCATCAGTGTTTCTTCAGATCTCCGCCACAAAAGAGGATTTGCAGAAGAAAGCGGAATTGTGGTCATATCTTAGAAAGAGCAATGAAATGCTCTATTACAGACTGAGATACCGTTTCCTGGGAACGTTATCCAATCCTTACGGCAAAGTTGGAAGAAAGATTACAGTTCAATTGTACCGGCTCATGCGCAAGATATACAAATTTAATTAGAAGAATGCGACATACTAATAACTGCGTCGCATTCTTCTTCTTTGTGCAATAAGCCTTGACATAGAATTTGAATTGTGATAAATAATGGATAGAGGGTTAGCACTCAAATGGGTAGAGTGCTAACAATACATATGACATTTTCTATGGGAGGAGATTTTTTATGGCCAAAAAGCAATTCAAAACAGAGTCCAAGAAGCTATTGGATCTCATGATTAATTCCATTTACACTCACAGGGAGATTTTTCTCAGGGAGCTTATTTCCAATGCAAGTGATGCAATTGATAAGATTTATTATAAAGCATTAACGGACGAATCCATAAGCTTTGATAAAGACAATTATTATATAAAGGTTGTACCTGACAAGGAAAACAGAACCCTTAGGATTTCGGACACAGGAATCGGAATGACAAAAGAAGAACTGGACGATAATCTTGGAGTAATAGCAAAAAGCGGCTCTCTTGCATTTAAGAAGGAAATTGAATTAAAGGACGGGCATGACATAATAGGCCAGTTTGGAGTAGGATTCTATTCAGCATTTATGGTATCTGATTCCGTTACGGTTATAAGCAAAGCCTATGGCAGTGATGATGCGTACAAGTGGCAATCCAGCGGGGCAGACGGGTATACAATTGAACTCTGCGAAAAAGATACTGTCGGTACGGATATCATACTGAAAATAAAAGAGGATACCGAGGATGAGAAATATGACGAGTATCTGGAGGAGTACAGGCTTAAGGCTATTATAAAGAAATACTCAGACTTTATCAGGTATCCGATAAAAATGGATATAACCCGCAGGCGTCTCAAGGAAGGCAGTGATAAGGAATACGAGGACTATAAGGAAGAGCAGATTATAAACAGCATGGTGCCCATATGGAAGCGGAACAAGAACGAACTGGCCAAGGAAGATTATGATAACTTCTATTCGGAAAAGCACTATGGCTTTGACAAGCCTTTAAAGCATATTCATATAAGTGTTGACGGTGCTGTGAGCTATAATGCAATACTTTTCATTCCGGAAAAGATGCCCTTTGATTTCTATACAAAGGAATATGAAAAAGGCCTGGAGCTTTACTCAAAGGGTGTTATGATAATGAACAAGTGCCCTGACCTGCTTCCGGATTATTTCAGCTTTGTTAAGGGGCTTGTGGACTCGGAGGACCTGTCCCTCAACATATCAAGGGAAATTCTACAGCATGACAGGCAGCTGAAGCTTATTGCCAAGAACATAAAAAACAAAATCAAGAGCGAACTGGAGAATCTGCTGAAAACCGAGAGGGATAAGTACGAGGAATTCTACAAAGCCTTCGGAAGGCAGCTGAAATACGGAATATACAGCGAATTCGGAAGCAACAAGGAAACCCTGCAGGACCTGTTGATGTTTTATTCCTCAAAAGAGAAGAAGATGGTCACCCTGGATGAATACGTTTCCAGAATGCCCGAAGAACAAAAATACATCTATTACGCCACCGGAGAATCCAATGAAAGGATTGAAAAACTGCCCCAGGCAGAACTGGTATCTGACAAAGGCTACGAAATACTGTATTTTACCGATGATGTTGACGAGTTTTCAATTAAAATGATGATGGCATACAAGGATAAAGAGTTCAGATCGGTATCAGGCAGTGATTTGGGTATAGAATTCGACGATAAGAAAAATATATCTGATTCTGAGGAGAAAGGCAACAAGGAACTTTTGGAGTATATGAAAAGCATACTGTCGGGAAAGGTCAAGGATGTCAGGGCATCAGTAAGGCTGAAAAACCATCCCGTATGCCTGTCCAATGAGGGAGAGCTTTCTATTGAAATGGAGAAGGTGCTTAATTCAATGCCGAACAGTCCGGGTATCAAAGCGGAAAAGGTCCTGGAGATAAATACAGACCATGAGGTTTTCAAATCCCTTAAGGAAGCCTATGAAAAGGATAAAGAGAAGCTGAACCTGTACACCAACCTTTTATATAATCAGGCCCTTCTGATAGAAGGCTTGCCCATAGGTGATCCGGTAGAGTTCACGAATAACATTTGTAAAATAATGAAATAACAAAACATTCAATTGTTTTGGTAATGAGTGTCAAAGATTTGCGCTAATCACCTCTGAAAACAGCAGCAGACTGAGTCTGCTGTTTTTTTATTATGTTGCCTGGCACTGATTCATTTTTTTTTATAAGACTGTACTTTCGTACATTGTAAACAAAAATATATACCAGTAAAATTGAAATATAGACAATTTAATACTAATTTCCCCCCCGTATACCAAATTTGAACAATAACTGCCGGATATGTAGATTATAGGAGCCAAGGAGGACTGAGAAGGGAATGTTTACTCAGACGAAAAATATAGAAAACCCACTAACTTTATCGGTCGATGATGGCCGTGATTTTGTCGAGTTATACAACACCTATTTTTCTCGGGTCTCTAATTATGTACATTATCGGGTGAACGATTTCCATGAGGCCGACGATTTAACCAGTCAGATTTTTTCCAAGCTTTTTACTAAATTAAGATATTACATGCCGGAAAAGGCACCGCTTTCTGTCTGGATTTTCAGCATTGCCCGCAATAGCGTAACGGACTATTACCGCAGCCGGAATCGAAATACTTATGTGTTTTTGGAAGAAACGGCAGAGCTCTCAGATTTAAGATTCAATATTGATGATGCTGTCATGACAAGGGAATTGCGGCAGCATTTGCACAAGGCTTTAGCTTCTTTGAGCGAGAGAGAGCGGGAAATCATTGCTCTGAAATTTTGGAGCGGTTGTACCAACAGGGATATCGCTAAATTTATTGGGATTAGTGAAAGCAATACGGGTGTTATCTTGTTTCGTGCCATGGGGCGGCTGCGTCAAATTTTGGAAAGCTGGGGGATAAACATTGATGACTGAAAAAGCGAAGGCAGAGCTGTACCTTGCCTATCTGGACCGGATTCTGGCAGGAGAAAAGGATATCGGACCGGTTGAGGATGACGAAATAGCTGAACTCTTACGTCTGGCTCAAAGCATGATTGCTGTTGATTTAAGTGTAGATATCAAAATCAGGGAGGCTTTGCGAGAACAGCTTCTGATTCGGATTTCTCCGGCAGATTACGCTATTTTGATTGATGCCTTGAAAGAGGAAAATGAACTTACAGAAGAGGAATTAGGATATGCGGCAGCAGGGCTGCAGGAACAAGACAGGGAGAACATCTGTCCCCTTTGCGGTGCAAGGCTGACCATCAGCCTGGGGAGATGCCCCTTTTGTGGTCATTAGGATTAAAACCACAGGGATAAAAATATTTTTTTGGTATGTAATATATTCCGGTGATAAACGTATTAACCATTGAAAATGTAAAACAAGTGCACAGAAAGTGTACTGAATTAAAAATGGAGGTTGAAAAAATGAGTATTGAATCAGCAAAAGCTTTTATGGAAAAAGTAAAATCAGATGAAGACTTTAAAAAGAGTCTGAGTGGTCTTAAAGACGGCCAGGCACGGTTGGACTTTGCTAAAAAGGCAGGTTTCAATTTTACTGCTGCTGATCTTGCCAAAGTGAAAGAGGAGCAAGGGCTCACAGATGAAGAATTGGATGGGGTAGCCGGCGGTTGCGGCGGTGGCTCTCTATGTCTTGAAAAAATTGGAGATACAAGTATCACTGTTTGGTAATTAACTGAAAGGATTTTGAAAGTACCTTGCTCTGCTATGAAAGCAGAACAAGGTGCTTTTTTTCTATGCAAGCGAAAAGTGTTAAGGATCTAAATGTCGAGGGGACACGGTTTAGGGGGGAATATTTCATATTCACTGAGGAAGGTGCGGTCTTGTTCATCAAATTGACAGATTAAGGCAGCAGCAAGCTCCAGTTCACGCTGCTTTAACAGACAAATCTCTTCGGAGGGAGTCCAGATGGAACCACAGGAGGTGGAATTATCATGTTTGCACCATCCGGCACAATAATAGCGGGCAAAACAAGAAGCACAAGCCGGCACACGGGTAAGCGGAGATTCCAGACAAACTTCCCGATTAATGTCATTGTTAAAGACATTCCCTAATTTGTATTCATCCTGACCGACGAAGCGGTGGCACAAATAAATATCTCCCGTATCGGAAACAGCGATATATTTTATACCGGCTCCGCAGGCATAATGTTTCTTTTTGTTGTGCAGAAGCGCTATAAGGGGCAGAGATAGTTGAGCCTTAGTCCTTAAATCTCTTAAGGACTTACTGTCCTTGTTTTTAACAAGGTTCAGCCATAGTTCTGCTTCCCGTTCCATTTCCAGGAGGAGACCATCCAGATTTCTGGACTGCTCGGTTTTTCCGGCTCCTTCCTCCGCCCCTCCTTGAAACTCAGAAGCGGATGCCGGTAAAAGTGTTACTTCTGCGAAACCAATATCTTTCAGTGTGTTATTTATGAGTTCTGTTTTGCTGTCATCGACGAGAACGGCATGAACACGGGTCTCCGGCTTTACCTCCAGCAGTTTCTTGACGCGGGGCAGGATGACGTCATAAGAACCCCGACCATCGGCAAAAGGCCGCTGCTGGTCATGAATTTCTCTGGGCCCGTCCATACTGACCAAAACATGGACATCATACTCTCGGAGAAATAGAATCATTTCCTCATCCAGCAGGGTTGCATTGGTCGTGGTGGCGAATGCTACGGACTTGTCCAAAGCGCCGGCTTTCTCCCGGGCATAGGCTGCAACATTTTTAATTAGCGGAAAGTTCAGAAACGGTTCACCGCCAAAAAAAGAAATATAGATTTTTTTAATGTTTCCCGAATGTTCAAGTAACCAGTCCACTGCCCGGAGGGCGGTTTTTTCTTCCATGCAGCCGCTGGTTTTTTCTTCATAGCAATAAGTACACCGCAGGTTGCAGGCCTGAGTGACAAAAAGAGCCATACTGTTAATAGGAAGGGGCTCTTGTTTCTTCTTCTTAGGGTTCTCTTCCAGATCGGAGGGCAGCGGTCTTTCCTGCATGGATGGTATCTTTTTTAATGCTTCGGCGGTTAAGTCATCAACAGCTTTTGCCTGCATTTTTTCAATATCAATCACACAGTTCACACCACCGTATTGAAATACATGGTAAGACATAATTGATTATTCCTCCCTTTGCGTCTTTAGTTAAACAGTCTCATTTGCATGGTTAATTATATAGTTAATACGTTCCGGAAGAGAGTCTATTACAAATCAGCTGTTTTTTAATGAACAGATTTTTTGAAAAATAACTCGACAAAAACTGTAATACTTTCTCTTGTCTGCCGTATTAACTTTATAACTTAGTAACTATAGAAAATTCCAATATTTGAATAATCAGCAAGAAGCAGGAGGGGCTATGTTCAATAAATTATGCCGGATTTTTCAAATCTTTTTTCTGTGTCTGGTTTTTATATTTTTGTCCGTAGGATGTACCCGGGCGGAAGAACCTCAGGAGATTGTCATAGGAGTGGTTTGGCCATTTAGCACGAATAATAATCTTTTTAATGAAGGTATTGATTTAGCGGTCAAGAGCATTAACGCCGATGGCGGGATTAATGGCAAGAAGCTTAAGCTGCTCAAAGAACAAGATGATTCTGAGGTAGTCAAAGGGGTTTCTATCGCCGAGTCTTTCGCTGAAAACAAGTCCGTTCAGGCGGTAATCGGACACCGTAATTCTTATGTTTCTATTCCAGCCTCCGCCATTTATGAGCGGGCTGGACTTACTATGCTATCCCCTGCCTCTACGAACCCTGAGCTTACCCAAAACGGTTTCAGGAATATCTTTCGTAACATTCCCGGGGATGACAAAATTGCCGGGAGGTTGGCAGAATACCTGGGCAGGCAGGGCTTAAGACGAATGGTAGTTTATTATACTGATGATGTTTACGGGATAGGTTTGGCTAATTTTTTTGAAGATCAGGCTAAACAGAATGGAATCATGGTCGTCGACCGTTTCAACAATTACTCAAATGTAGAAGAACTTAAACGTTTGCACAACAGGTGGAAGGCTTTTGGTTATGACGGAATTTTTATTGCGACGGCAATGCCTGGGGCAGCCATATTTATTCGTGATGCCGGGCAAGCAGGTATCACCGGACCTTTTGCCGGCGGTAATGCTCTGGACTCTTTAGAATTGCTCAGCATTGGGGGAGAGACCGCGGAAGGAACTATTGTCGGTACCACCTTTGACCGGAATAGTGATAGTCCCGAAACAAAAAATTTCATTAAATCCTTCCGGCAAGAGTATCATTTAGAGCCTACTACCTACGCTGCCTTGGGCTATGATGCGGTTATGATGTTAGCGGCCGCAATGGAAAAAACCGACATAGGGGATCGAGCTTCAGTAGCTAAGGGATTAAGAGACCTGGGCAGATGGCATGGTGTCTGCGGAGTTCATGAATTTAGTGCAACAGGAGATGACTTGGGCGATCTGGTAGTGCTTAAGAAATTACAGGACGGCATATTTGTCTCCTTAGAAGAATAAAGAGGTGCTGAGCATGGAGAAAAAAATATTCCGGGAGGCATCCCTAAAACGGCTTTCTTCGCCGGAACAACTGGATCAACTGATTAAAGTGACTTCCCCCAGGGGCTGGCTGGCCTTGATAGCCTTGGGCCTCCTTTTAACCGGGGCGATTATCTGGAGTTTCGCAGGCAGCATCCCCACGAAAATAGCGGGACAGGGGATACTCTTAAATAACGCAGGTGTTTTTTCCTTGACCCACGATATTTCCGGGCGAGTCATTGATGTCAGCTTCAAGGCCGGAAACAAGGTTAAAAAAGGAGATGTCATCGCTAGAATTGAACAGCCGGAATTGGTGGAAGAAATAAATAACTTGCTTGATACTCTCCAGGAAATGGAGAATAATGGTCAGACTGATTCCCGCGCGTATCAGGACATAGTAGGCAAGGTGGGGCGGCTGCGGAACGAATTGGATTATCGTTCACAAATCATATCACCGATTGAGGGACGGATTTTAGAGATGAATATGCATTCGGGCAGTATTATTCAGCCGGGGCAAACCTTGGCGACCTTGGAACAGTATGGCGCCACGACACGACTTGAAGCAGTGCTCTATGTTCCCGCTGAGCTTGCGGGGAAAATTCGGCTTGGAATGGAAGTCCAGATTTTTCCCACAATAGTCAATAAAGAAGAATCCGGTTATATGTTGGGCAGAGTCATTTCTGTTGCGGAATACCCGGCGACAGTTGAAAGCATGATGCAAACACTGGGCAACGAAAATCTGGTCTCGCTGTTGGCAGGGCAAGGCGCCCCACTAGAGGTGCAGGCCGACCTGGTACTCGACAATAGTACGGTAAGCGGATATAAGTGGTCTTCATCTGCCGGACCTTCGCTTTCAATTGCGGGTGGGACTCTGGTTCAAGGTGCTGTAGTTATTGCCAGAGAAAAACCGATTGCCAAGGTGATTCCCTTTTTCGGGGCACAGTCCGGGGCGGATGGGCAGAAATAAAATGGGGGAATAGCAAATGGACAGAAATGATGAGGGAAGAAATAACAGAGCAAAGACTCCTGCCATAGCCAGGGTACCCACTGTTCTCCAGATGGAGGCTGTTGAATGCGGGGCGGCATCTCTGACTATGATTTTAAGATATTTTGGGAAATATGTTCCTCTGGATCAGGTCAGAATAGCCTGCGGAGTGTCCCGCGATGGCAGTAAGGCCAGCAATATCCTGAAGGCAGCCAGACAATATGGACTGGAGGGCAAAGGGTTTCGTAAGGAACCGGACAGCCTGAAAAAAATGCCCCCTCCGGTTATTATTCATTGGAACTTCAGCCATTTTATGGTCTTAGAGGGCTTCCGCAAAGGTAAAGTTTATTTGAATGATCCTGCATCCGGCAGACGGACTGTGACTGAAGAAGAATTTAACCAGTCTTTTACCGGAATCACTCTTACCTTCAAGCCTACGTCCGATTTCCAGAAAGACGGCAAAAAACCAGGACTGATGTCCTCTCTCCTAAAAAGGCTGCGGGGATCCAAAACAGCTTTGCTTTATGTGGTTTTCGCAGGGCTGGCCATGGTCATTCCGGGTCTGGTCATTCCTGTATTCGCCAGGATTTTTGTCGACGATATTCTGCTTGCCGGTAAAGATTCATGGATTGTTCCCTTATTTATGGGGATGGGACTAACTGGGGCCATTCGTGGAATTCTTACCTGGCTGCAGCAATATTATCTGTTAAAATTGGAAACTAAAATTGCTTTGACAGCTTCCTGCCGATTCTTGTGGCATATTTTAAAGCTGCCGGCTGAATTTTTTGCCCAGCGATCAGCCGGGGACATTGCTTCTCGGATGCTGAGCAATGACAATGTCGCCAAATTGCTCTCGGGAAAACTGGCCACTGCAGTCTTAAATCTGTTTATGATTGTATTCTATTTTGCTTTAATGCTTCGCTATAATTATGTCTTGGCTTTGTTTGGATTGGCGGTTGCCCTGGTCAATATTTCTTATTTAAAAATTGTTGCGACCAAAAGAAAAGACCAGAACAGCAAGCTTTTAAAAGATCGAGGCATGACAACTGCTATAGGGATGACAGGTTTGCAGATTATTGAAACGATTAAAGCCACCGGCTCGGAATCTGACTTTTTTGCCAGGTGGGCAGGTTATCAGGCCAAAGCTTTGAATTCAGAACAGGAGTTGGGTGTTTCCTCTCAATACCTGGCTGCACTTCCTTACTTATTGACCGGAATAAATAATACCCTCGTCCTGGTTTTAGGGGCGCATTTTATTATGGAAGACCAAATGACCATTGGGATGCTGGTTGCTTTCCAAAGCCTAATGACCAGCTTCATGACTCCTGTAACTGAAATTGTGGGTTTGGGGGCCCAGATGCAGGAAGTGGAAGGGGAAATGAACCGATTGGACGATGTTTTGCAATATCCTTCGCAGCCTGAAACCTGGGATGAAGAAAAGACAGAGGCTCAAGCCAGGATTAGTTTTACTGAAGGGCACAAATTGGCAGGTTTTGTGGAACTGGAGGGGATTACCTTCGGTTATAACTTGCTGGAGCCTCCGCTTATTGAGAATTTTAATCTGAAACTCAGGCCCGGGTCTCGGGTGGCACTGGTGGGCGGCTCCGGCAGCGGTAAATCCACAGTGGCCAAAATTCTGGCCGGAATTTATAAGCCTTGGTCCGGAAGGATCCTATTGGACGGTTATCTCTGGACAGATTTGCCGAAGACTGTAATCACTAATTCCCTGGCTATGGTAGATCAGGAAATTTGGATGTTTGAGGGCAGTGTGCGGGATAATATCACTTTGTGGGACGAAACAGTTTCGGAATTCCAATTGATACGGGCAGCCAAAGACGCCTGCATTCATGAAGATATAACAGCTCGGGCAGGAGGCTATGAACAACTGGTGGAAGAGGGCGGGAAAAATTTCAGCGGCGGACAAAGACAGCGGCTGGAGATTGCCAGGGCATTGGTGCAAAATCCCTCTATCATAATATTGGATGAAGCTACCAGTGCCTTGGATCCCTTAACAGAGAAAAGAGTGGATGAAAGCATCCGATGCCGGGGATGTACCTGTGTAATCGTCGCCCATCGCCTGAGCACTATCCGGGACTGTGATGAAATAATCGTTCTGGAGAAGGGGAAAATTGCCGAAAGGGGTACCCATGAGGAATTATATAAACGAGGAGGTCTTTATGCCGGTTTGATTAAAACCGGATGAGACGTGCTCGTAGATTTTACAGAGCAGGTGAATTATGACTATTGTAGATTTTTTTGAAAAGGAAGGCGCTAAGGTCTTATTTGAGGGCAGTAAACCGCAAATATTGGATGACCCTGATTTTGTGTGGCTTGTGGGGTCAGAGAAGATTTTTGTTTTTATAACGGTTTTGTCTTCGGATGGCCAGCCGGGGGTTAAGAATTTTCTATTTGAAGCCGGTGCAGGTGAATTGCTGTTTGGTCTGACTCCGGAGGAGGTCCCGGAAAAAATGGCTTTGATGGCGACGGGATCATCAGGCTCCAGCTTGACTCGTCTGGAAGTCAAGCGGCTGAAAGAGTTGCAGGCAGGAGAAATATCCCGTGAAGCAGCCCGCTTGTCTGCCCATTGGCTGGAAAACCTGAGGAAAGCCTGCGGCAGCAAAGAAGATGACCAAAGACCGGTTATACGTATAATAGCGGAATCCTGGCAGAAACAGAAATATGCTGAGATGAACCGCATACAAAAAAAGAATGACAACGACAGACGGCTGATTAACAATATGCTTTTAGGCCTTGCTGCCTTGGATAAAAAAGAAAAAGCAAGCGAAATGATAGAAGAAAATGATAATCCGCTGCTGGGCGCCTGCCGTTTGGTAGGGAAAAGCATGCATATTGAAATTGTACCCCCTGTTTTAAATAGTGATGAGAGCATCGGCATCGATGATAATGTCACAGATTTTACACTGGAAGCAATTGCTCGTGCCTCTCATATCAGAACCAGAGAAGTGGCTTTGAGGGGTGAATGGTATAAAGAGGACTGCGGTCCGATTCTGGGGTTCATGGAAGAAGACGATAGGCCTGTTGCTTTAATCCCGGTTTCGCCTGGCACTTATATACTTCACGACCCTGTTTTGCATAATTCTAAAAAGGTAAACAGGGAATTGGCTGCTCAGATAAAAGAATGGGGGTTTGTTTTCTTTCGGCCTTTCAGTCCTAAAGAGATTAAGCTGTCTGATCTTTTGTTTTTTGGCTTTCGGAGCTGCTGGAAACGGGACTTATTAACCATTGTTTTAATGGGTATTCTGGGAGGGCTTTTGAGTACGGCAATTCCCCTGGCCACCGGTATAGTCTTCGATAGTATTATTCCCGAAGGAGAAAAAAGCACTCTTCTGCAAATTGCTTTAATCCTGGGGGCTAGTGCTCTTGCTGCAATGTTATTCCAATTGACCAGTTCCATAGCAGCGATGCGCAACGAGGGGAAAATAGACGGCTCTCTGCAGGCAGCGGTCTGGAACCGGCTGCTTAGTTTACCAGTGCCATTTTTTAAGCAGTATTCGGCAGGAGAATTGGCGATGCGGGCCATGGGGATCAGTCAGATTAGGATGATTCTTTCCGGGACTACGCTTAATACAATCCTATCCGGTATTTTTTCGGTATTTACTTTTGCCCTGCTGTTCTATTATGATGCCCGGCTAGCCTGGATAGCCGCAGCGCTGGTTGTTTTAGCTGTCCTGATTATTGGGTATTTGGGTTACCGAAAGGTGAGTTTAGAGCGTCAAATTTTAGAGGTTTCCAACCATATTTCCGGTATGATGCTGCAGCTGATTGGCGGAGTGACTAAGTTCAGGGTAGCCGGAGCGGAGAAGAGAGCTTTTGGACGCTGGGCCCGGGAGTTTCACCGGCAGCGGAAGCTGGCTTTCCGGGGAAAAAGTGTGGCAAACGTTTTAACGGTTTTTAATACCGTTTTTCCTGTACTCTCCAGCATGATAATATTCTATGCTATGATTTCCTTGGCTAAGCCGATGCCTGCCGGTCAGTTTATTGGATTTTATTCAGCTTTTACTACCTTTATATTGTCTATGGTTGCCCTGTCCGACGCCTTAATTGGTGTCAACCTGATTATTCCTCTGTATCAAAGGCTCAGACCCATTTTAGAAACCCTGCCTGAAGATGATACGAGTAAGATTAATCCACGGGCTTTGACCGGTTCAATTGAAGTCAGCCATGTTTCTTTCCGTTACCGGGAAGACGGGCCCTTGGTTTTGAAGGATGTTTCTTTTGAAATTAAGGAAGGGGACTATGTCGCCCTGGTGGGTACTTCCGGCTGCGGAAAATCCACATTGTTTCGAATACTCCTGGGCTTTGAAAAACCGGAGACCGGGGAAATATATTATGATGGTCAGGATCTTGCCAAGTTGGATATCCGGGCTGTGCGTCGACAGTTGGGTGTAGTGCTGCAAAACGGCCAACTTATGACCGGTAATATTTTAAGTAACATTATTGGCACAAATCACCGCTTGACTATTGAAGATGCTTGGGAAGCGGCCAGAATGGCCGGAATCGAAGAAGACATAAGGGAAATGCCCATGGGGATGTTTACAATTATCAGCGAGGGGGCCAGCACTATCTCCGGTGGGCAGAAACAGCGCCTAATGATTGCCCGGGCTATTGTCAATAAACCAAGGATTATCTTCTTTGACGAGGCCACCAGCGCTCTGGACAACAGGACCCAGGCAATTGTCAGTCAAAGCCTGGATAAGCTTCAGGCGACCAGGGTAGTTATTGCTCACCGCCTAAGCACTATTATGAACTGCAATAAAATTTTGGTGATGGACCAGGGGAAAATAGTGGAACACGGAACCTACATGGAACTAATGGCGAAAGGAGGAGTCTTTGCTGATTTGGCGAAAAGACAGCTGGCTTAGAGTAAGGTGGCAGTGTTTTTCTGCATTCTTGCGGCTTGTGAAAAGGGTTGTTTTTTTGAAAAACAGCTTCTTTTTTATTCGGAAATAAAAGAAGATTGTCAGTTGAATTTCTACATGTTTTCAATGTATTATTATATAGGGAATACATTTAATGATATGTATTAAGATAATTGCAGCAGGTATGATTTATTTCAAAAAATCATCAGATAGCAAGGAGATAAGCAATGAAAAACGAAATGAAAAGGAAAATGGAAAGGGGATTGCCTGTAATCGGTACTTTCTTTGAATTGGGTGATGCTACCGCCGTAGAGTGCATCGGCCTTTCCGGGATGGATTTTCTTGTAATCGACACAGAGCACGGCCCCTTTGATGTGGAAAGTGCCATGAATTTTATTCGCGCAGCGGAACTGAGGGGGATTGAGCCCTTGGTGCGGATAAAGGACCAAACACGGTCCTCTGTACTGAAGATGCTTGATGTAGGAGCAAAGGGCCTGATTATTCCCAACATAGAAACAGTGGAGCAGGTAAAAAGGCTGGTGGAGTACGGCAAGTATTATCCCGTCGGCCGCCGGGGCTTTGCTCCCACAAGGTGCGGAGGATACGGATTTGTTGAACATGCTGCAGCGGATATTAATGATTATTTTGAGATGTCCAATAATGAGACGATGATTATACCCCAGTGTGAGACCAAGGGATGCCTGGATAACATTGAGGAGATTGTATCCATTGAAGGAGTTGATGGCATATTCATTGGCCCTTATGATTTATCCATAGCCTTGGGGATACCTGCGCAGTTCAGCAATCCTGTTTTTACCGAATCGATTGACAGGATACTGAATGCCTGCAAGGCTGCCGGGAAATTCATATTTATATTCAGCGGATCAGTGGAAGCCGCAAGGGGATATATAAAGGATGGCTTTAATGGAATAGCATATAGTCTTGATACCAATATTTTAGTCAGTGCCTTAAGGGACTGTGTCAAGCAAATCAAAGCCTGAAGGGAATGGTAAAGATGGAGAAAAACAAAGACAGCCTGTATCGGAAGGTTGCATCGGCTTTGAAGGAAGCTGAAAGAACATGTGTACCGATCGAGCCCATATCAAAGACATATCCCGAACTGGAAATCAAGGATGCATATGAAATACAGCTTATTAATGCTAATGAATGTCTTGCATCAGGGAATAAGATAACCGGTAAGAAAATCGGGCTTACGTCCCTTGCAATGCAGCAATTCGTCGGAGTTAATCAGCCGGATTACGGAGAGCTGTTTGATTATATGGAAGTAAGGGATGGTAAATTGGAGAGAAGCAGATTCCTTAATCCAAAGGTTGAGGGAGAAATTGCCTTTGTACTTAAAAAGGATATGCAGGGGCCCAATGTAACGGCAAAAGATGTTATGGAAGCTACAGACTATGTATTAGCTTCAATTGAGGTGGTTGACAGCAGAATCAAAGACTGGAAAATAAATATTGTAGATACTATTGCCGATAACGCATCTTCTGCAATGTATTTAATCGGGAATAAAAAGGTTGACCCCAATAGTATCGATTTGAAAGCCGAATCAATGGTTTTATATAAGAATGGGGAAAAGGTATTATCCGGAGTTGGCGCCGATGTACTTGGAGATCCTGCCATTTCAGTGGCATGGCTTATTAATAAGCTGTGGGAATATGGAGTAACGCTGAAAAAAGGAGAAGTAGTTTTATCCGGTTCTCTGGCATCAGCAATTGCAGGAGAAGCAGGAGATGACTTTAGGGTAGTATTTTCGGAGCTTGGAGAAGTATCACTGAGGTTTGTATAGGAGGTGAAATAAATGCGGATACAATATATACCATATGTATGGCCCCTTGTTGTTTCTGCATTTATTTCATTGTCTCTTGGGATATATGTAATTCTGAAGCGGAGGAACTCGAAGGGTGCTTTAAGCTTTATACTCAGTATGTTTGTTGTGACTATATGGTCTTCGGGCAACGCCCTTGAAATGGCAAGCGTAGATTTATCTACAAAGCTTTTTTGGGCAAATGTACAGTACATTGCCTATTGTTATTCTCCACTTACTTTACTTGCAATGTGCATGGAGTTTACCGGATATGACAGATTAGTCCGCAGCAGAAAAATAATCTGGACTGCGGTTATTCCGACAATCATTTTGATTCTTGTGTGGACAGATGGGCTGCACGGATTGATGAGATACGATATGCACATGGATTACAGCGGTTCCTTTCCGGTTATTGATAAGAAATACGGACCTGCTTTTTATATCCATGCCTTATATTCACATTCTATGAATATACTGGCATGGATACTTTTGATAAGGGCAGTGTTTTTTAAGAATACGGTTTACAGGAAGCAGGCAGTGTCACTGTTGGTCGGAATGAGCCTTATTGTAATTCCGAATATTTTATATATTTCGGGGTTGGGCCCGGTGAAGCGATTTGATATTACCCCTAATTTTTTCGGACCGGCAGGCATCATTATTGCTTTGGGAATTTTCAGGTACAAGCTGTTTGATCTTATTCCCGTGGCGCGGGCTGCTGTGATTGAAAATATGGATGCGGGAGTCATGGTATTGGATATGCAGGATAGGGTGCTGGACATAAACCCGGCTTTTAGAAAAATTACAAACTATGATATTCGGAATATTGACGGTATAAAGGTTGAAGAAGTGAGCGGAAAAGTTCCCGCCCTGTTAAAAGCTTGCACAGACAGGGATATAACCCATAGTGAGTTTGTTATAAATAAGGATGGAATGCCAATGATTTATGAGGTATTCCTTTCAACTCTTAATGACAATAGAGGCATACCTTCAGGCAGACTTATTGTGGTATACGATATTACACAGAAAAAGCAGGAACAGCAGCGATATATGGAGCAGCAGTGGAAACTTGCAGTCACAGAGGAGAGGGAACGGCTTGCCAGGGATTTACATGACGACCTGGGGCAGGTACTTGGATTTATTAACCTTCAAGCGCAGGGAATAAGAAAGGAGCTTGCGAATGCAGATATTGACATAGTATCTCAAAAGCTGGACAGGTTGATTAATGTTTCTCAGGAGGCACATAATGATATAAGGGAATATATCCGGAGCATAAGGAGCACGGAAGCGTTGGAAAAGGATTTCATGGGGGGATTGCTTAAGGACATAAACAGCTTTGAGGAGCATTCGGGATTAAAAGTTAAATTGGATATTCCCTCCGGGTTTACGGGAGATGGACTAAGGCCGGTTATTCGAATCAATATATTGAATATTGTAAGGGAAGCCTTGAACAATATAAGGAAGCATGCGGAAGCTGATAATGTATATATTGGATTTAAAGCATCAAAGGAGCAGTTATGTGTTACTGTAGAGGATGACGGGAAGGGCTTTGATATTGGGGCTGATTTGACGAACAGATACGGGTTAAGTATTATGAGGGAACGCGCATCGGAAATATCTGCAAAGGTTGACTTAAAATCCGAACCTATGAAAGGCTGCCATATTTCTTTGACAGTTCCTTTGGATGGAGAGGGGGAATAAGATAGAAATGAGATTGATGCTTGTGGATGATCATCTAATATTTTTAGAGGGTCTTCAATATTTGCTCGGAACTTACGGAATAGAGATTGCCGGTACGGCAGGCAATGGGAGAGAAGCACTTGAAAAAGCCAGGGCTTTGAAGCCGGACATAATACTAATGGATATAAAGATGCCGGGGCTCAGCGGGTTGGATGCCCTTAAGCTGATAAAGGCTGAAATGCCGGATATAAAGGTCGTGATGCTGACTACCTCGGAAGAGGATGAAGATCTTTTTAATGCCGTGAAATGCGGTGCCTCGGGATACCTGCTGAAGAATACCAATGCGAAAGAGCTTGTGGGTATATTGTCGGACATAGAAAAGGGAGAAGCTTCATTTCATCCGGAGCTTGCCGCCAAGCTCTTAAAGGAATTCAGAAGCCGGGATACCGAAAAAACCATGCAGAATGAGGAACTCACAATGCGGCAGCTGGAAGTGCTGGAGCTGGTGGCAAAGGGCATAATCTACAAGGAGGTAGGGGAGAAGCTTGGACTTTCTGAACGGACAGTGAAATATCATATGGGGAAGATTTTGGAGCAGCTGCATCTTGCAAACAGGGCTCAGGTTATAGCTTATGCAGCACGGATTGGGCTGACAGAAAAATAAGAAATGGCTTTTTTGGGGGAGTGTCGCAAAACTACTTAATAAGAAGTTTGCGATACCCCTCTTTTGCATTATTCCTCTTATGTGTAACATCTCTCCAAAATATTTATACAGCTGTACTTCTTAGAGTATAATTTTCATTGGCAAGATAGTCGGAAAAAATAAAGGGAAGAGGCAAAAACCCCTTCCCATCATACAAATCAAACTGTAAAATGTAATTGTCCAGAAAACATGAACAGGAGTGATTTGTATGATTAATACTATCTTAAATGAAATGGACTTATCATTCAATAGGTTAGAAAAGGAAATTTATGCTTATGGATGCCAGGTGGCCCGTGAAGTCCTCAAAAACATTTTAGAAGCATTGGATAAGAAGATCGCGGAAGAAAGGGATAAATCGATATATAGGCATAAAGGAACTAGAGATACATCAGTAAAGACACTTATGGGAGAAGTTGAGTTCTCACGTGTGGTTTATGAAAGTACTGATGATGAAGGCAACAAGGAGTATATATATTTACTAGACCAATTGTTAGGATTTGATACAATAGGACTAATATCAACAAACCTGGCAGAGAGAATAGTGGAGAATGCAAGCATAGCATCCTACCGTAATGCTGCTGATAATGTAACAGAATTAAGCGGACAAAGTATCAGCCATGGCGGTGTATGGAATGTGGTTCAGGCTTTAGGGCAAAAGGTAAAAGAAAGTGAAACAGAACTGACTAAAGCAGCAGGGAAGAATCAGCTACGAGGGGGAAAAGAAGTTCCGGTTCTTTTTGAAGAGGCAGACGGGGTATATATAAATATACAAGGGAAGGATCGCCCGAAGTCAGGCAAGAAGCTTGAAATGAAAGTAGCCGTAGCATATGAAGGCTGGAAAGAAGTCAGTAAGAATAGATACGAACTGGTAAATAAAGTAGCCTGTGCAGGCTTTGAAGATATATCTGAGTTTTACAAAATAAAAGAAGCAATGATAGCAATAGAATACAATGTAGATGAGATACAAATGAGGATACTTAACGGTGACGGAGCTTCCTGGATAAAGCATGGTATAGATGATACAGTACATTATCAGCTGGATCCTTTTCATAAACATAAGGCAATACTCAAAAGTGTAAGGGATGGAGAGCAAAGAAAGACTATACTTAAACTATTAAATAGCAACGAAATTAATGAGGCTTTAGCGTATATTGCAGGATTAGTAAATAATACAGAAGACGAAAAAGAGCAAAAGAAGCTTAAGGATTTATACTCATACTTTAAAGAAAACCGAGACGGCTTAATACCTTACCGTGAAAGAGGGTTAGATATTCCGAAGCCTCCTTTAGGGTTAGAGTACCGCAATCTCGGGACTATGGAACATCACATATGTGACATAATAGCCCAGAGGATGAAACATCGTAAAGCAAGCTGGAGTATTGAAGGCGCCAGTAATTTAGGGAAGCTATTGGCAGCAAAGGCAAGTAGGCGTTTAAATGAAGTTGTTGAAAGGTTTTCAAAGATTGTATTACCAGAAGAAAAAACTGCTGAGATAATTCAGATACTAAGTGCATCGAAAGCTCCTAATAAGGACGGGAAAGGTAAAGATGGGAATATACATAGGGGACAAAGACCATTTACCAATTATCCGGTTACAAACGGGAGAAAAGCCATACGCAGCATGTTTGACATGAAAAATTTCGCTGATTTAATCTATAGGTAAAGAAAAGGTAAAGGAGCAAAACATAGCGTTTATGCCGCGAAAGCCTATTGATATGGGGTGGCACCCTCTGGTAAAGTCTTGGCGGCGGAAGGCGCATAAATACAGGCTAATTCCGCCTAAAAATAGGTGCCCAGAGGGTGCAGGGGTCCTCATGTCAATAGGATCGTGGAATAAATGCAATCTAATTGGCACAAACATTTACAAAAAATTTGTATGAAGGTAAGTTGCCAACGTTTACTTGACAGTAAC
>JAGOLK010000098.1 GCA_017994115.1 Clostridia bacterium
AGAGCTTGATATCACTGTCCCCGGTGATTATGAAAAACAATACTATTTGAAAGCTCTTTTAATTGCGGCTGACGGCATAATCAAATTAGCAGAGAGATATGCCGACGAAGCTGACCGTTTGGCTGCTGCAGAAAATGACCCGCAGAGGAAAATGGAACTTTTGGATATAGCACAAGTTTGCCGTCATGTTCCTGCAAACCCTGCCAAGTCATTCAGGGAAGCAATACAGTCATTTTATTTCTATCATATCTGTATTTTCATGGAGCAGAATGCTGCAAGCTATAATCCGGGACGCATGGATCAATATCTATGGCCTTACTATAAGGCTGATATTGAAGCAGGGCACATCTCACCCGAGGAGGCTCAGGAACTGTTGGACTGCCTTTGGGTGAAGTTCAGTGAGCCGTGCCTTTTTCAGGACGCAGTGACCGCAGAGTTTGCTGCCGGTTATCCCATGTTTCAGAATGTATGTGTCGGAGGGGTAGATGACACCGGGCGAGATGCCGTTAACGACCTTTCCTACATGATGCTCCAGGCTACCATGGATGTGCAGCTCTATCAACCTTCTCTGTCAGTCCGCTATAACCTGGCTAAAAACCCCAATTCTTTTTTAAGGAAAGTAGTGGAGTTAATCAGTCTTGGAACAGGCTTTCCGGCTTTCCATAATGATGATGTGGGAATTATGATGCTCATGAACAAGGGCATTCCATTAAGAGAAGCCTACAACTGGAATCCGTGCGGCTGCGTGGAAACCAACCTGGAGGGGCGTTTGCGCCAGTATACAGCACTTGCCGATATTAATCTTGGAAGCATGGTTGAGTTTGCACTATTGGACGGAAAGAACAGGAAAAGCGGCAAGTATATTTCCGAAAGAACAGGCAATCCCGCAGATTTTTCAACATATGAAGAGTTTCTATCGGCAGTTAAGAAGCAAATTGCTTATGCAATCAGAGCCGTTGTGAAGGGAAGCCATGTCATTGACGAGATTGGAATGAACCGCCCTTGCCCCGCCCTTTCATTGACCTTCAAGGAGTGTATTGAGAAGGCAAAGGACTACGCCTGGGGCGGAGCGAAATACAATACCGGGAATGGTATTATTCTAATCGGTGTAGCAGACCTGATTAACAGTATTGCTGCAGTTCGGCATATTGTCTACGGGACAAAGCAGGCAACCATGAAGAAGCTGTTAGAGGCACTGGACAATGATTTTGAGGGTTACGAAGAGCTTCACAAGGCATGCCTTGATGCACCAAAGTATGGCAACGATGATCCCATGGTGGATGATATTGCCGGAGATATGTTTACTTTTATTGCAGACGAAATCGAAAAATACAGCAGTAAATTTGGGCGGATGACCCCCGGTATTTTACCGGTGTCCGGTAATACTCCCTTTGGCCTTGAGGTTGGTGCTCTTCCGTCCGGCCGTAAAGCATGGAAACCATTGGCGGATGGCGTTAGTCCCAGCGGAGGCACCGATTTCAACGGCCCCGGTTCAGTTCTGAAGTCGGTAGCCAATATTCCTCACGGCCGTTTTGTTCAAGGAACGTTGCTGAATATGAAAGTAGAACCGGCCATGCTGGCTACCGAAAACGGAATAGCACAAATGATGGCTTTGCTAAAGAGCATGTGCAGCCTTGGTGTTTATCATGTCCAGTTCAATGTGATAGATCAGGAGAAATTAATTCATGCCCAGAAAAATCCTGAAGAATATAAAGGGCTTCTTGTAAGGGTTGCGGGTTATACTGCTTATTTTGTGGAGCTTGGAAAAGATGTCCAGGATGAAATAATAGGACGCACGGTACAACACAGCATTTCAGTGGGGTGATTTTAATGAATCATAATGCAGCGGTAATAGGTTCCGTTCTTAGAATAGAAAGGGCATCAATTCATGATGGGAAAGGGCTTAGGACTGTGCTCTTTCTAAAGGGGTGCCCCCTTAGATGCAGATGGTGTTCGACTCCCGAATCCCAAAGCTTCGGGCTCGAAAAAGGCTATGCCCAAGACCGCTGCATAGGATGCGGAATATGTGTGCGTTCGTGCCCCGAGAGGGCACTTTCCATATCACATGATATTCAAAAGGTGCTGACTGATTTATCAAAATGCAAAAAATGCTTTATCTGTGCTGCGAAATGCCCCCGGAGAGCAATCAAGCAATATGGAAGCCTTATGTCGGTAAAAGAAGCGGTAGAAGAAATATCCAAGGATGAGATTTTCTTTTTTCATTCGGGGGGCGGAGTAACAATAAGCGGCGGTGAGCCCCTGTGCCAGCCCGAATTTGTCTCGGAAGTCCTTCGGGAATGCAGGGCACTGGGCATTCATACTGCCATTGAAACCAGCTTTCATGTTCCTTATGAGAATATAGAAAAAACTCTGCCATGGCTCAATGTTCTTTATGTTGATCTTAAACATATGGATAAGGATCTTCATAAAGAATGGGTTGGGCATGAGAACTCACTAATCTTGAATAATATTAAAAAAGCGGATCAGTCCGAATACCCATTGGAAATAATAGTACGCATCCCCATGATACCTGGAGTAAACGATACCGACTCCAACCTGTCGGCAGTTGCGGAATTTTGCAAATCCATCAAAAAACTTAAGGAAATAGAGTTACTGCCTTACCACCGCCTTGGTACTGAAACTTATAAGCACCTGGGAATGGAATATTTATTAAAAGATCTTGCCCCGCCATCACAAGAGCAGATATCCGAACGGGCAAGGTTTCTAACCGAGCTGAATCCGGGAGTTCCGGTAAGAGTCGGCAGCGGGCTGGGATGATTGCAGCCAAAATTTCAAAAAATAAAAAACTGTCCATTAATTGGACAGTTATTTTCGTATATGGTGCACCTAAAGGGATTCGAACCCCCGACCTGCGGTTTAGGAAACCGAAACAATGCTTATGGTAAACTAAAGTAACTTATGCTATCTGTTGAAATTGCTTATTTTCTTTTATTCTCACTCAGGTCTTTCATGGTCGTTTTAGGCAGTTTTTTGCAACTTTAATCCCCAAATAACCCCCAAAATTCTTGGCTGCAATTAAGTAATATCAGTACTTTCATTCTTAATAATCCCCATTTTTCTTAGCTATAAATAGCACATGAAGATTATATGCTCATTCGCACACTTTGCCGTCTTCCTGCCAAGAAAGCACCTTTAGTAATATACTTACCTCCAAATCGATTGTAGGGCATTTAACCGTGTCAGGCACAATATAGATATTTACTTTGCTCACCTATTATATTAACTATAATCTATAATAACCGGTAAGTACCAAAAATAAGAGTTGCAAACTTCCTTGTCTACAACTCTAATCTATATCAATGCCCAATCTTTCTAATTGTGCGTCTATTATTTCAGCCATTTTTTCTGTAGAAATAATACCTTTCATCTCTTCCAAATCAATTTTAAGTACCGGCTGACATAATGGAATCTGAACTATACAATCACAGTCTACATTATCATTTGCTGATGATAACTCGACATCATATTTTCTTTTTAAATCTATCCTATGAGATAAAGGTGCCACTGTAATAATTGGACACATTTTATTATAATTCTGTTCATTATTCTGAGTTATTACAACAGCTCTTATTTCATGCATTTTCCTACCATTTTTGATTCTATCAGCTTGCGGTATAGTGAGGAGTTCATCTTTCATTAACCATATTTGTCCAAGCTCAAACTCCCTATCATCAATCAACTCAGCTTTTTTTGAATATTTAGTTGTTTGATGCGGCATTAGCTCTCCTCCTAAGATCATCATACAAATGATATTGTTCATTTAAATGACAGTAATATTCCTCATCTGTACCCCTGTCTTGCTCGGCTGTTCTTCTTTGTCTTGCTTCTCTTAGTTCTTCTTTGCTAAATTTTTTTATATTTTTATTCTCATACATATTTAATTCCCTCCCATACATCTTGGAATAAGATATCCTTTCTTCCTCTAGGATTCTTTCCATTGGAGGCGTTGAATATACTTTACTTATAAGAGTATCATAACTAAGGCCGCACAGTTCCTTTAGGACTCTATCTGCTATATACTCTTTCTCTCTTTCCAATGAATATAGCCCTAATATATCTTTATTAGCGCAACTATGATAATATACCTTTCTATCCTGATCGTACTCGCATTCATATTTTTCTACTGCGCCTATGCTAGTAAAAAAGTCAATACTTCTATCTATTTCTTGAGTATAGGGACCATAGTTATATCTTATAAAAATTGCTCCAGAGTACTGTTTCCCATATGTTTGAACATGATAGTATTCAAACATATAACACATCTTTACAATTTCTGTTTTATTCAAGTTATAGGCAGCATTTCTTATAAAATAACTAATAAGACAATTTAGCTTGTTCACTTTATTATCTCCTTCAGAGATATACTAGTAAATAGTCATAAAATTGCCATATCATCTTGAAGCTGTCAATATATCTCTATATATACTATTATCGTAGATTCTACACCAATTGTTAAGTTCCTGCAACGAAAAGCAAAATAAATATATTATTTTTCGACAAACGTTTTATCAAACTTATAATATCAATGCGAAACAATACAGTATCAGCACAGATAATCTATTCTTACCTCGGTTATACCGATATGAGCATGCCTCTTTATGGCTCACTATTACAAAATTCTAACTTCGCAATAAGGAAAGAAATAGGGCAAGGGAAATTTATTCTTGCATTAATTCCTCCTCGGTTATCTCGCCCACTATAAGCTTAGTCAAATCGTTTATGGCCTGCTGCTCATCTTCATACTCTCGGATGATCTTTACTATCCTATGCACTTTGCCTTCCTTCTGCAGCCCATACACATCCGGGCTTTTACGGATTATATTCATACTATCGCCTCTCTCCTATTTATTTAGTTGATTGAATATTATAATTCTATATCAATAACTTTTTCCCTTCCCTGTAAAATTGGGAAGCGGTAATGCCCATTTATCCGGTAATTATTATTCACTCTCATATATCATTTGTTGATCCACTATCGGAAAACTCTCTTGTCTAAAGATTGATCGTGTACTTAAGAGCACTCTGCTATACATACAACACCGCAAATCATTGCAGTGCCTATTCTCACATATGGTGCACCTAAAGGGATTCACCGCCTGCTGCGCTCCGCTTGCATGCTGGTGACGTCGCCCACCTTCGCTCCGCTCCGGTACCGGGCTCCTTATAATTTGCTAAAAATGCCCTCGGGGGTTCGAATCCAATACTTCAAAAAACAAAAA
>JAGOLK010000099.1 GCA_017994115.1 Clostridia bacterium
TGATTTTTTTGTATGAACAGGACGACCAATCATATAAAAAGGCATACTGCTTGTGCAATGGGATGATATAATGATTAATAATACTATATGGGGGGCAGTATTATGAAGAGTAAAGGTATGGAAGCTTCAAAGCCTGCCGGCAAGAGAAAGAGCAGAAGGATTGATTATTACTCAAAGATACAATGCATTAAAAATACTTATAAGGGTAGGACTGAAGAATTCGAGATGCCGCTTGAACTTACACTTATTAATATTTCAGTAGGGGGTTTGGGTATAATATCTGAAAATCCTTTTGAAAAAGATACTGTGCTGGTATTAAGCTTCAAGCTGGAAGAAGAGAAATACGAAAAAGTATCTGCGAAGGTAATGTGGATGATGAAAATGGGAGATATGTACCGGCATGGGTTGGAAATAATGAATGTATCCGGGAAGCTTTTCAAACACTTGAGCATGCTTGACAACAGCATTACAACAAAGGTATGAAAGACTTGAATCAGACAAAAAATTGCAAATTATCCTGCAATGTAATATAATAATTAAGGAAATTCAACAAGTGCGCCAGGGAAATGGAATTTACTATATGATAAAATCACTGAATAAGGAGTAGTAGCATGAGTTTATTAGAGAACTGGAGAGATACTGCATATAACAGCGAGCAGGATGAAAAAGCTAAAAAGAAATTTTGGGAAGGATACTTTGAGAAGGAAGAATCCATCTATGAAAAGCTGCTTTCCAATCCCGAAGATGTTGTAGAGGGAACGGTCGCGGAACTGGCAGAAAGGTACGGGACGGATATACTGCTTTTCACGGGTTTCCTTGACGGTATTAACGACAGTCTTGTTAATCCGATGGAGCTTGAGTCGCTGGAAGAGTCGAGCAGCGTCAAGCTGGAGATAGACTTTGAGAAGCTTTATTATAACATGCTGAAGGCAAAAGCAGATTGGCTGTATAATCTGCCTCAGTGGGACAGTATACTGGATGCTGAGAAAAGAAAGGAAATAACAAAGAGGCAAAGGCTTTCAGGCACAGTGATAAAATCAAAGGAGCCGGGAAGAAATGAACCCTGCCCTTGCGGAAGCGGAAAGAAATATAAAAAGTGCTGCGGCGCTAATAAATAACGTATAAAAGATAACTCCCAAAGGAAGATTTACCGATGGGAGTTTTTATTAATCGCATAGGAAAGGGGATATCTATGAAATACGGCGATTTAAGAAACAAGCAGGGCCTTACCGAGAAGGAATTTTTGGCCCAATATGATGCAGGGCGTTATGAAAGGCCTTCCGTTACAGTAGATATGCTTATTTTTTCGATTATGGACGAAATGAAGAAAGAGTTGAAGATACTTATGGTAAGAAGGGGGGATCATCCCTTCATGGGATATTGGGCACTTCCCGGAGGTTTTGTAAATATGGATGAAAGCCTGGATGCGGCGGCCCTTAGGGAGCTGAAGGAAGAAACGGGCATTGAGGATGTATATATGGAGCAGCTGTATACATGGGGGGATGTTGACAGAGATCCCCGCACCAGGGTTATAGGCTGTTCATATATGGCTATTGTTGACAGCAGCAAGCTGACCGTAAAGGCCGGGGATGATGCGGAGGATGCGGCATGGTTCAAGGTAGAGTGCAGTAACATTGATCAGAAAAAGCCCATAAACAATGTAAGGCTTGTATTGAGTAATGACAGGGATACCCTGGAGGCAATTATTAAGGTTGACAGAACCTTTGCCGGGAATACCGTGCGGGTAAGCAGAGAATTATTGGAGTCAAGAGGTATTGCTTTTGATCATGGGAAGATAATCCAATATGCAGTCGAAAGCATAAGAAACAGGCTTGAATATAGGGACATAGGCCTGCTGACTGAATAAAAGGAGGGATAGTATATGAAAAAGGTCAGGTTAACAGTCATATGGGCTGCTATATTGGCGTCCTGTCTTTTAATATTTGCATTTGCCGAGGATACGGGAAAGCTTGTGCAGGGAACCGAGTCTGATGCCAGGATTATATATAACGGCAGGGAAGCGGTTCTCGGATTAAAGCCGGTATTGATAAACGGGAGCAACTATCTATCTGTAAGAGCTGTGTCTTCCTTGTTTGAAAAAAATATATACTGGGATTCAAGCAAAAATGAGATCGTAATTACTGACAAAACAAATCCGCAACTGGAGTACCTGAATTCCGAACTTGCCTTGAAGGACAAAAGCATACAAGAGCTTGAAGCAAAGCTGAAAAAACTGGAAAGCAGAACTGTAAGTGAAGAAAGGCTGAGTATTGAAGAGCTTCAGGAGAAGATTAACAATGAATTTGGGAGCTATGAGGGAGTATCATACAGAGTAATACTTTCAGGCAATGAAGATGAGATAAGGACTATATTTGAAATTGACCTGAGCAAGGACAGATCATCCTGGAACAGTCTGTCGACGAAAGAGAGAAATGAGCTTGTCGAAGAGGTTGCCGAAGTTATAATGGAGGAGTATTCTTCAGCAAAAATCAAGGGCTATTGCAAGGATATATCGGATTCAAGAATACTGTTTCCTTTTTACTATAATTGGGATGATGAGCTTGTCAAAGGGTACTACAAGAACTACAGCACCATAAGTATTATAGAGGAAGAATTCAATAATAAATATGACGATTATTTGAAAGGAATCCATTTTACCTTTGCCCTTAAAGGAAACGACAGCATTGTGAAATTCACAGCATACATACAAAGAGACAGGTTTGGGAAAGGATGGGATTCACTTTCGGATAATACCTTAAAAAGCTTTATGAAAAAACTGTGCGGCGAAATAGCGGGAAAATTCGAAGAATGCTATATTTTCGGATATATATATGATACGGACAACAATGAAGAATTGGCATTTTGTGAACAGACAGTTGAAGGAGATTTTGTATTCGGCAGAGAAGAATAACATGAAATAAAGAGTACTGTGGGAGGTAGCTTATGAATTATAATGAGGTATTGGAAAAAGCAAAGTCTCAAATAGGATCGAAATGCAGAATTTGCCGTGAATGCAACGGAGTAGCCTGCAGAGGTGAAATACCGGGTGTGGGCGGCAAGGGCAGCGGAAGCGGATTTATCAGGAGCTATGAGAAGCTGAATGAAATAAAGCTTAACATGGATACAATATATGAATCCAAGGAAGTGGATACATCTATAGAGCTTTTTGGCAAGAGCTTCGCTTATCCGGTTTTTGCAGCCCCTATTGGAGGTTTGCAGCAGCATTACAGGGAAGATTCAAATGACTATGAATACAGCCATGCAATTGTATCGGGCTGTAAGAACGCGGGTACGGCAGGCTTCACCGGCGACGGAGTAAAAGATGAATTCTACGAACTTCCTCTGAAGGCTATATCAGAAGCTGGTGGCTGGGGTATACCGACAATAAAGCCGTGGAAGAACGATGAAATTTTAAGAAAAATTAAAATGGCGGAAGCGGCAGGAGCTTTAGCAGCAGCTATGGATATCGATGCTGCAGGCCTCACCCTTCTGGCTGCTTTAGGCAAACCCGTAAGTTCGAAACCCGTTGAAGAAATTAGAGAAATAGTTACTGGTTCGAGGATGCCCTTCATAATAAAGGGGATTATGACAGTTGCGGGAGCGGTCAAGGCTGTTGAAGCGGGGGCGTATGGTATAGTGGTTTCCAACCATGGAGGCAGGGTACTGGATCATACTCCCGCACCGGTGGAGGTTTTGCCGGAAATATACAAGGCAGTAGGAGGAAAAATCAAAATATTTATTGACGGCGGAATAAGAACAGGAATTGATATTGTGAGGGTACTTGCTCTTGGCGCCGATGCAGTGCTTATCGGAAGGCCTTATGCAATTGCAGCCTACGGCGGTGGTGCAGAAGGGGTTGAGCTTTATACAAGGAAAATTGGTGCTGAGCTAAGAGATGCAATGATAATGACCGGATGCAGTACCCTTAAAGACATAGATGAAAGAGTTATATACAAGCCGTAAAAAAAGCGCCGTAAGGCGTTTTTTTATGCCTCCGGATGTATTTTATTCCAATGGGAATTTAAAGGGCTTCACAGGAAAAAATAAAACTGGCACCCTGAAGCATAATCGTTAATTATGTGCAAGGCTTCCGGAATAGAATTAAATAGGAGGTTATGAATATGGAAGGAGTGAAAAGGCTGGAAGGCTGGGTCAAATTCAAGGGCTTTATCCATTTGCTCAGACCAAAACAATGGATAAAGAACCTGTTCCTGTTTGCGGCACTGCTGTTTTCAAGGAACATGGACAAACCGCAGTATGTAATGACTGTCTTATATGCCTTTCTGTGCTTCTGTATGATATCCTCCACAGTTTATATATTTAATGATATTCATGATGTGGAAAAAGACAGGCAGCATCCTAGAAAGAGTATGCGGCCTATAGCTGCAGGGATAATAGACAGAAGGGAAGCGCAAATATTGATGATAATCATGCTTCCTGTCTCAGCTATATTATCCTTTATGCTGGATTACAGGTTTGGTTTTATTGTCTTGACTTATTTAGTCAATAATGTGGTATATACGCTGCATGTCAAAAACCTTGTTATTCTTGATGTTATGTCCATTGCCCTGGGCTTCATACTGAGAGTTTCAGGAGGGGCGGTAGTTATAGGGGTGACGATCTCACCCTGGCTGCTGCTGTGCACCTTTCTGCTGTCACTGTTTCTCGGCTTCAGCAAAAGGAGAAATGAGCTGCTGATACTTCAGACGGATGCTCATAGCCACAGGAGCATTCTGGAGCACTATTCCCTGGATTTTATTGATAATATGCTTTCGATTGTAACGGCATCCACATTGATATCCTATAGCCTATATACCTTTTATGCCAGCGAAGGCAAGCATTCAATGGTGACCATCCTGTTCGTTCTATATGGGATTTTCAGATACCAGTATATCGTATACAATAAAAAAATGGGTGAAAGCCCGGAGGAAATAATACTGACCGATATACCTCTGATTGTTGACATAATGCTGTGGGTATTAGTCAGTATAGTAATACTTTATGTGTAGCTATGTCACATTCTTCCTATATGATGTAAATATGCCCGCCAGAAAGACTCCTATGAGGATGCAGAGAAAGGGCTCTGCAGTGATTCTGTACCTTGGAGCATAATAAAAAATCAGAATGATAAGGTTCATATACAGGAAATTCCCTATTATCCATGCAGGCTCACAAAAAAGTATGAACAGGGATCTGGCAGATATAAGCCTGAGTATGA
>JAGOLK010000100.1:0-2148 GCA_017994115.1 Clostridia bacterium
CTCATCAATAAGTAAATTCCTCCGGTCTCTGAGGTCATTTGCTGTAACACCGTGAGCCTCTATCTTTTTTATATCAAGATTCAGGGTCGCAAATTCCTTCGCAATTTCATTAATCCTGTCAATATTCTCAATTATTTCCTTATCCTTGCTTTTCCTGAAATTAACCAGCATATTATCCATATTCTTTACAGTTTCAACAAAGGCAATGGCGTTTTCCTTTACCATTGCTCTGGCTGTCAGTCCCCCTGTAGGCTTGGAAAGCTGCTCCCATGAGTTCCAAAAATTGTTCATAACCGCCTGAAGGCCGTCCTCTGAGTTGCTGCTGAATATGGTCTCCAATTCCTTGACGCTTGCATATCTTGCTTCCCAATAGCCCAGCCCGGTTCTCTCCTTCTTGTACTTGTTGTCCAGGAATTCATCCCTGTACTGCCTTATTTCCTGCACATCAACGCCGTACCCAACCTGCATCACCTTACCGTTCCCCGAATGTCCCAGCTTCTGATAGAAGGCGGTGGAATTGGATATTATCTGCCTGGTATATCCGGCAGTATTCACATTGCTTATATTATGACCGGTAACATCCAGCGCCCTCTGATTTGCAAAGACTGCGGATACTCCGATGCTCAATCCTCTAAACGACATTAATACTCACCTCAAAATGCGCAAGGCTCATTGTATGCGCTCCGGTATTTTCCATTAATCCTAATCTATACCTTAGTATCAATAATGTTCTTTTTGCCTTGTTTGCTCTTATTCTTGCCTATATCCTCGTACAGGGATCCCGTCTCCATACCGGATCCTGCAATGAGGTTTATTGAATAATCTATATATTCCAGGGACTGCTCTATAAGCTGTCCGTTTATGTCATTTGCAGCCTTCAGCTCTGATAAAGCCTTCTGAAGCTTGCTCTGGATATCCTCCAGCTTGTTTTTCAGCTCAGGCTTGAGTACTTTTGCCAGTTCGTGTACGGTCACCCGCTCACTGTTCATATCCAGCGCCTTGCAGAGCATGGAAATTACATCCTCCCTTTTCCTCTCCAATTGTCCTATACTAAAGATCATGTCCTGCTCCAACTTGACCATCTTGTCCAATTCCGCAACTTTCCCTGCAACAATGATGTCCTTCTTCGACTTTGACAGCTCAACCAGGTCACTGTAATAGCCATATTCCTCAGCCAGTATGTCTATAACTGCATTTACTTCTTTGTCGACATTTATCATGAATACACCCCCTGGATAGAAATAACCACAGCCAGGTAATGGCCTTAAGCTGTGGTTAATTTCATATTTTTAAATTTAACCTGCGGGCTAAAAGCTTATCAGCGATACCTTTGCTGTCCACTTCATAAGTGCCGTTATCAAGCTTTTCTTTAATGGGGGCAACAACTTCTTCTCTTATGTCCGGTATCTCCCTTGCTGCCTTTGCTGCTTTCATAACCAGCTGGAAATCCATAGCCTCTTTGGATATCTGCACTTCGTCCTTTTTCCCCCTGGCTCGGGTTGATTCCGGAACATCCTTCCTGGACGCAACCTTCTGATTCTTGTAGGCTCCGCTTACCCCATCGATTTTATTAATATTAAATCCCACGTTAACACCCCATTTGCATTTCATCTTTCAACTATTTTATCGGATTTACTTTTATATTAGTTTAGCATTTTTTAAAAAAATAAACAGCCATGTTATATCCTCACGGCTGCTTCATATCCTATTCATATATTTGTTTAATCGTTCTTCCTTCTTGTGGCGGTATACATTCTTTCTTTATCCGCCCTGGTTTGAGGCCTTGGCTCAGGCTCCTTCCTGTCCAATCCGAATTCTCTCTTGAAGTCTTTGTTAATCTGCTCCTTGCAGTAATCACAAAACCTTCCCGTTTTTATTGCTCTTCCGCATCTCTCGCATTCCAGCATGAGATTGCTGTTCTCAGATTTGATTTCCAGCCTTTCTTCCCT
Source organism: Clostridia bacterium (assembly GCA_017994115.1). GTDB lineage: Bacteria > Bacillota > Clostridia > Lutisporales > Lutisporaceae > BRH-c25. The sequence goes on from JAGOLK010000100.1 coordinate 1,950, forward strand.
CAGGAACCGCATGATTTTCTCAACGGAAACCTCTGTTTCCTGTGATACTTCCGAAATAGTAGCTCCGGGATTGTCATAAATGTATTCCTTTACTACCTTGAACTCATTTTCCTCCGATTCAATACACCTGCCGCAAATGGGCTTTCCTATATAAGTGAATATTTTCCCGCACCTGGGGCAGTTTCTTATTTCAGCCATA
>JAGOLK010000100.1:2248-5171 GCA_017994115.1 Clostridia bacterium
GTATTGCTGCCGGTCGCTGCCGTAATCACATACACTTTGGCTGCACCGGCATCTTTCAATAACTTGCTGCATTCATTCACAGTGCTTCCCGTAGTGTATATGTCATCAACCAGCAGGATATTCTTATATTTACCAATATTATACGATAATTTGACAGAAAATGCACCCCTGATATTTAAAAACCTCTGATTACGGTCTAAATTATACTGTTCTTTGGTCTCTACCATCCTTTCCAGGCAGCCCATAACAGGCTTGTGCAGCCTTTCCCCCAATTCCCGTGCAATTATTTGCGACTGATTGAAGCCTCTTGCTTCAAGCTTTTTTTTATGGATAGGCACAGGTACTATGGCGTCTATTACCAACCTTTCATTTTCAAGCCTTTCCGCCATCAAACCGGCAATTACATTTGCAAGCTGAACCATACCTTCGTATTTAAGCTTATGTATAAGCTTTTTACCCATACCGCCGTATTCAAAGCAGGAATAAGCCCTTTCATAATAAAAGATACCGGTCTTACAGTCCGGGCAGGTGCAATCATCATACTGTTCATTCAGCTGTTTGCCGCAGTGAAGGCAAGTTATTCCCTGCAGGTAATCCAGGGATGCCATGCATGCATTGCATACAGGCAATCTCCCGGCTCTGCCGCATATACTGCATTTTGGTTTTGGGGGATACAACAGTTCAAGCAAATACTTAATCATTCCGTTACCTCTTTAATACTCTGCAGCACTTAGCCTCTTTCTCAGTCCTGAATGGCGTGTGATTATATGATTGTTGCTTATCATCTGATAAAGGAATCGCTCTTTCCCCACCAGAACCACCATACTTTTCGCCCTTGTCAATGCGGTATAGAGGAGATTCCTTGTCATAAGCATGGGAGGCCCGAAGGTTAAGGGCATAACAAGCACCGGAAACTCGGAGCCCTGACTTTTATGGACTGTGAGGGCATATGCGTGCTCCAGCTCGTCCAGCATTGTAAAATCATATTTGACCTTTCTTTCCCTGTCAAATACCACTTCCATATACAACTCCTCATTGTCTATGCTCACAATAGTGCCCAGGTCGCCGTTGAACACTCCCTCCCCTTCCGTTTCCAAATTGTTGATATTCCGCCACTTCATTCTGTAATTGTTCTTTATCTGCATCACTTTGTCCCCAACCCTGAAAACAGCCTCTCTGTGCTGCTTTTCCTCCTTGCCGCTGCCCCGGGGATTTAACACCTCCTGCAGCACATGATTCAGATTCAGCACCCCGCACAGGCCTTTTTTCATCGGGGACAGCACCTGTATTCCCTCATAGGGATCCAGGCCTGTGTATTTGGGAAGCCTGCTGGTGCAGAGTTCAATTATTGTTGAAACAATATCCTCCTGGCTCTCCTGCCTTATTAAAAAGAAGTCACCGTTTTTTGAGCTTAATACCGGAGGTTCCCCCCGGTTTATCCTGTGGGCATTGATAACAATCATGCTGCTTTCAGCCTGTCTGAATATCTCATCCAGCCTTACCACAGGCAGCACTCCGCTGTCTATTATGTCCCTCAGTACATTTCCGGGGCCCACGGAGGGAAGCTGGTCCACATCCCCCACCAGTATCACCCTGGTGCCTTCCGCTATCGCCTTTAAAAGGTTATTGGCAAGGAGTATGTCAATCATCGATACTTCATCAATTATTATTACATCACACTCCAGGGGCGACTCTTCATTTTTCTGGAAAAACATTTCCTCATCACTGTCGCCGTATCCGAATTCCAGCAGCCTGTGGATGGTCTTTGCCTCTCTGCCCGTTGCCTCCTGCATCCTTTTTGCTGCCCTTCCGGTAGGTGCGGCCAACAGAACCTCAAGCCCATGCTTCTCAAAAATGCTTATTATTGTCTTTATGGTTGTGGTTTTGCCTGTGCCCGGGCCTCCTGTTATTACAAGGATACCCTGGGTTAAAGCCTCCTTGACGGCGGTTTTTTGTTTATCCGCCAGCTCTATTCCTTCCGCTTTTTCGATTTCCGCTATTTCGCCCTCCATATCCAGATCCATAGGAGGAATCTTGTAGTACAACAGCTGCATAAGCCTTCTTGCAGTCCCTGATTCAGCTCTGAAAAAAGGAACGGAGTATACTCCCCGGATGTCTCCGATGTTTTCCGCAACCAGCTTGTTATCTATAAAAAGCCTTACTATTGTATCTTCTATATGGGCTTCATCAACGTCCAGCAGTGCTGCCGACGATCTCACCAGCTCTTCCTGGGGCACAAAGGTATGTCCGTTTCCATGATATTGATTGAGCACATATCTTGTACCTGATGCAGTCCGGTATTCCGAGAACTTGGACACCCCCATGGACATTGCTATCCTGTCCGCCATTTTGAAGCCTATGCCGAATATGTCATCCGCAAGCTTGTAGGGGTTTTCCTTTATTTCTTTTATTGTGTTTGCTCCATAAGTCCTATATATCCTTACGGCATAAGCGGGCCCTATGCCGTACTGTTCAAGGAACATCATGATATCCTTCAGCTCTTTCTGCTCCTGAAAGGCTTCGGATATCTTCGCCGCCTTTTTATCTCCTATCCCCTCCACCTCCGTCAGGCGGTCGGGATTGTACTGCATGATATCAAGAGTATCAAGGCCGAACTTCTCAACCAGCTTCTTGGCCGTATGGGGGCCTATGCCCGGTATCAGGCCGGAGGACAGATACTTTTCTATTCCGTTAATTGTTGCCGGAGTAACAGTAGTGTAGGTCTCCACCTTGAACTGGCTGCCGTAACTGGGATGCTGCACCCATGAACCGTATGCCTTTATGGTTTCACCAATATTCAGGAAGGAAAAATATCCTATCAGCGTATGCAGTTCATTATTACACTCCAAATCCAGCACTGTATATCCGTTATATTCATTTCTGAATATGATTTCGCATATGGTTCCTTGAACTTCATCCATTG
>JAGOLK010000023.1 GCA_017994115.1 Clostridia bacterium
GAGCTGCACATTTATGTGCAGCTTTTCTTTATTTTGGCATTCTTAAAAGAAATGATATAATGTACATATAATAAAAAGGATTAAGGTATATTGATGGAAAGTTATTTACAAGGCTTGAACCGGGAACAGCTGACAGCTGTAAAGCACGGAGCGGGGCCCTGCATGGTGCTGGCAGGACCGGGTACAGGGAAGACAACTGTTATTACTTCAAGGGTGATAAATCTGATAAAAAGCAGGAAAGTTCTTCCTGAAAATATTCTTGTAGTCACCTTTTCAAGAGCGGCGGCCAATGAAATGAAGGAACGGTACGGCAGGCTTTCGGGAAACCAGGCGGACGAAAAGGTGAGTTTTGGCACCTTTCATTCTATATTCTACAAGCTTCTAAGACAGTATAAGGGATATAAGCTGGAAGACCTGATTGATGAAAACCATAAGTTTAATATTATCAGGAATTTTGTCAGAAGGATGGAATCAAACTTTACTGAGGATGAGGAGCAGGTAAGGGATATCATCGGTGATATGGAGTATATTATAAGTACTATGTCCGAAGCGGAAGATTTCAAGCCGGGTTCATGCAGCAGCAGCCAGCTTAAAGGAATAATGAAGGAATACAGCGAATACAAGCAAAAGTCCGGTAAATATGATTATGATGATATATTATTTAACTGCTTTCATATGCTGCGGGAAAATTCCGGGATTCTTAGAGAAGTAAGGGAAAGATTCAAATACATATTGGTGGATGAATTTCAGGATATAAATGCACTGCAGTTTGAAGCAATAAAGCTTATAGCTGAGCCACTCAATAATATTTTCGTTGTAGGGGATGATGATCAATCCATTTATGGATTCAGGGGTGCAGCTCCTGATTTACTCCTGAATTTTGAAAGGCTTTATTCGGGCTGCAGTAAAATATATCTTAAAACAAATTACAGAAGTACAAGCAATATATTAGCCTCTGCCTTATCTGTTATAAATACCAACAATAACAGGTATTCCAAAGACCTTGAAGCGGTGAACGGACAAGGAGGCCTTCCTGTTGTTTTCGAAGCGGAAGATTTTGAGCAGGAGGCAAGAATTATAGCTTCCAGAATCGGGCAAATGATCAAAAATGGCAGGGAGTTTTCGGATTTTGCCGTGATATACAGGACAAATCTCCAATCCAGAGCGGTTATTGATGCTTTTTTGGATTGCAGGATTCCTTTTATTACTTTTGATGGTATGATATCCGTATACAATCATTGGATATACAAGGATATCATCAGTTATCTCAAGCTTGGAACAGGATTGGGGGACACAAGGGACTTTATCAGAATCATGAACAAGCCTAAAAGGTATATAAGCAGGGATATGATGGAAAAGGCAGAAAACTGCGGCGGAGACTTTATCCAGGGCATAATCAGCCAGGGCAGTCTGAACAGGCTGCAGATAAATGGGGTATTCGAGCTTAAGAATGACTTGAAAAGACTGGGAGGAATGAATCCAATAAACGCAGTAAGATATATTAGAAATGTAATGGGCTATGATGAATACCTTAAGGAATATGCTGCTTCAAAGGAAATAAGTATAAAAGGCCTGTCAGAGATAATTGAAGAAATTGAAAGCTCAGCAGGCGGGTTCAAAAGCATATTGAATTATATGCAGCATGCGGAAGATGTTGTTGAGAAACTCGGGCAAAAGGAATACACCAATTCCGGGCATAATAATGTAAAGCTCCTGACCATGCATAAGGCTAAGGGACTTGAATTTGAAACGGTATTCATATGCGGTACTGTAGAAGGGCTTACACCGTACATAAAGGATGATTCTGCCTCAAAAACCGATCTGGAAGAAGAAAGGCGCTTATTCTATGTGGCTATGACCAGGGCTAAAAGGGAATTGTATATTGCCGTTCCAAAGCGCAGATATGGCAAGGCGGTGAGACCGTCACGCTTTGTTGAGGAATTTCAGAAATCCATTGATTACAGCAGCCAGGTCCATGCAGGGCAAAGGGTTTATCATAAGATATACTATGAGGGAGTAGTAAAAGAGGTGATTGGTAAAAAAGGAGGTACAAGAATAAGGGTGGATTTCGGAGGCAGTATTAAAGAGCTTAATCTGGAGACATGTCTCAATAATGAAATTATTAGGCTTATGTAAGGAAATCTATAGATACATATGTTTTCGCATAGGAGGCGCAGGATGAATTATATTAGGGTAATAAGGATTTCAGGAAGTTTCTTTGCCAGGGAATTTATTAAGCCTGAAAAAGCGCGAAAAAAGGTGCAGTACAGAGAAGTAGATGAGAAGACGGTGGCAGAGCAATTTCTTAAAGGTGATGCAACAGTTGAAGTAATATTTGAAGATTCCGACAGGGAATCTATCAAGCTGCATTTGGAAAGCGACCCGTCACTGATAAAGAAATATCTGGGTGACAGGTTCATATCTTACTGAAGAGGAGGGGGTCAATGTGTTCAGGTTCAGAAAAGTATCACAGGCTGATAAAGGCAGGGTGCTGGAGATTTCATCAAAAATTTGGGAAGGACATGATTTCATACAACATGTTTTTGACCGCTGGGTGAGTGATGCAGAAGGAGAATTCACAATAGGCGAGAAGGATGGAGATGTCATAGGCTTTGCGAAATATACAAAGCATAGTGATTCCGAAGCTTGGTTTGAGGGCATAAGAGTGGATGAAAAATATGCAGGCCAAGGTTTCGGAAAAGCTATTACTCAGTATTTCATAAGCAGGGCAAAGGCGGAAGCTGTGGACACCATAAGACTTTGTGCCGAAACTGCAAGTAAAGAGTGCATACGGATTGTTGAAGGCCTGGGTTTTAAGAAGGATGGATATTTTACATACGGGTATAAGGAACTTGGGAAGGATGCAAAGGAGCCTAATGTTTCAAAGACAGTCATCAGAATAATGAGTACGGCTACAGCATGGGACTTGATAACCAGAGGAAACTCATACTATATGTCCAACGGATATATGAGCTATGGGTGGGTCTTCAAAAAAGCGACTTATGATTTGGTAGACAAGCTTGTAAAGGATAAATGTATTTATGGAGTACTTCAGGATGGCAAGGTAAATTCAGTAATGGTTCTGACAGAGGATTCACATATGGATGGAGGCCTCAATATAGGTTTCATCGATGGGGATATGGGATCTATGAAGATGCTGGTGGATTTTGCAGAGCAGCAGGCTATAAATCGGGGGATGAAATACTGTGAGATAATGGCACCGATAGATGAAAGAATTATTAATGTATTGGAAATGAGTAATTTTAAGTTTTTAAGCGAAAAATACAAGCAGTTTAATGTACTGGTATATAGTATGAAGCTGTTATGATTGTATACTCATGTTTAACCCTTCTTATAATTGGGAATACTCCATAGATGAGAATCATTTATGGAGGTTTTTTTATGAAGAAGGTAGAGTTGAATGTTGACAATAGAACCGGCTCCGGCAACAAGCAGTCAAAAAAATTAAAGAAAGAGAACTGCATTCCCGCAATACTTTACGTAAAAGGCTCTGCTGGAAGGCTGCTCAAGATTGATGAGAGTGAACTTAATAATATTATTGCTAAAAACGGTGAGAATGTTGTAGTGAAGCTCAGAATAGACGGAACCGAAATACCTGCAGTTATTAAGGAGATACAGAGGGATCACTTGCAGCAGCACTTGATACATGTGGATTTTCAGCCTGTTACATTACATGAAATAATCCATGCAGAAGTACCGATACTGGTGGTAAACGGGGAGAAGATTGAAAGAAGCGGCTGGGTCATTAATAAACAGATGACAGAACTGGAAATAGAGGGTGAGGTTGAGAAGATTCCTCCGGCAATTACGGTTGACGCAGCGAAATACAAAGTAGGGCAGGTTCTTAGGGTGGCAGACCTGGAAATCTCAGAGGAACTGTCAATAGTGAATGAAAAGAATGAGGTTATACTCTCAATCCTGCCTACGAAGGATAGGCCTATCGATTTGGTGTTTAACAGGGTTGAGCCGGAACTGGTCACCACGGAAAAACGTGACAAGAAGAAAGAAAAAGAGAAGCCTGATGTGCAGTAGTTATAATTTTGCAGTCATACTCTCAGAGCAATAACCTTGTATACCGACTCGCACGATATTAGCTTTGGACAGAATCAGAGCTTGGTACTTGTAAAATCCTGACGCACATAAACTCAACCTCCAGGTCTTTTGCTTGACAAAAGACTACATCTATTCGTGGGCAAAGCCCACATGTTGGTATGTGCTGGATTTACCTCACGTAAATCCCACGGATTTTACTGCATATCTTCACTCGATTCTGTGCCCAAAGGCATATCAGTAGCCCTGTCAAAATCATAATCCGTGTGCATCGATATACTATACTGTCTCTTGCGGAGGGTTATGCAAACTTATAGTATGTCGCATTCTTCGTATATTATGGACAGGCCTGTCATTTTTAAACGGCTTGTTTATGTGGGTCTTTTATAGTAATATTGAATTAGTGTAAAAAGAAGAAGGAGGCATTGGAGTATGGATTATAAAGCTGATATCGGTGTTTTTGGAGGTTCAGGCTTTTATTCCTTTTTGGAGGATGTTGAGGAGATTGATATAGAAACCCCATATGGAAGTACAAGTGAGAAGATTTCTCTGGCTAAAACAGGCGGCAAGACGGTTGCTTTTCTGCCAAGGCACGGCAAGAAGCATTCATTTCCGCCTCATATGATACCTTACAGGGCAAATATATATGCCATGAAGATGCTGGGAGTAAGGCACATAATTGCGCCTACCGCATCGGGGAGCCTGCAGGCAGGCATTAAGCCGGGTGAATTTGTAATATGCGATCAATTTGTTGATAGGACATGGGGCAGAAAAGATACCTATTTTGAGGGCCCTGAAACAAAGCATATAAGTGCGGCAATGCCCTATGACGAGAATCTGAGGAATCTGGCAATAAAGGCCTGTGAAGAAGCTGGAGTCACTGTACATAAAAAGGGAACGGTCGTTGTAATACAAGGGCCAAGATTTTCAACAAAGGCTGAAAGCAGATGGTTCAGCAAAATGGGCTGGGAAGTGATCAATATGACTCAATATCCGGAATGTATCCTGGCTAATGAACTGAATATACCATATGTGAATATTTCCCTTATAACCGATTATGATGCAGGCCTGGAAGGGGATGAAAACATAAAGCCCGTTACAGAGGAAGAGGTATACAGGGTATTCAATGAGAACAATGAAAAAGTAAAGAAAGTTATATATAAAATGATTGAGCAGCTGTAATATGCGTTATATTGGAGAGTAGAAATATGAAGGGAAAACTCATAATTATTGAGGCCGGCAGTGATGCCAGCGGAAAGGCTACCCAGACCAAAAGGCTTTACAGCAGGCTGAGGAGCGATAAATATAATATAAGGAAGGTCGAATACCCCAACTATAAAAGCAATTCATCGGCATTGGTGAAAATGTACCTGAACGGAGAATTCGGTTACAGGCCTGAGGACGTAAATGCTTATGCTGCATCAACTTTTTTTTCCGTAGACCGTTATGCTTCCTATATGAAGGAATGGAAGGGGTTCTACGAGGACGGAGGTATAGTGCTGGCAGACAGGTATACAACCTCCAATATGGTGCATCAAGCTTCAAAGATAGCTGATGAAGCCGAGCGCAATTCGTTTCTGGATTGGCTCTGGGATTTGGAATTTGTAAAGCTGGGATTGCCTGTCCCGGATTTGGTGATTTTTCTGGATGTACCGCCTGAAATAAGCAATAACCTGATAACGAAACGAAATAATAAGATAACAGGCGGTTCCAAAAAGGACATACATGAAAGCGACAGGGAATACCTTATGAAAACATATCTGAACGCTTGCCGGGTAGCAGAGAAATATGGCTGGAAAAGGATTGAATGCACCTACGATAATTGCTTGAGGAGTATAGAAGACATACACAATGAAATATATGAATATGTATCAAAGAACCTTCAGCTTTAAAGAAGGGGCTTGATACATCATGGGAGAGTTGAAATAAAATGCTTGCCAAAAAGCCGAAAATGGCAATTTATGCCCTCGCTGCCGTATTGCTCGCTGCAGTATTCGCCGCAGGCTGCACCTATACGGGAGCCGGCGGAGATACTGATAAGGATGTGACCCTGTACGAGCGTTCCGGCGTGACCATAGCCATACCCAAGGAGTATGCAGACCAATTGCTTATCGACCCGGCAGAATATGATGACGAAACCACTCTCATAAAGGTCTATCAGAAATCTGCCTATGAAAAATTTGAAGGTATGGGTTTCCTTTTCAGGATTGTCCGTTATACCGAGGCGCAGTATGAGCAGTTTTTATGCTCCGACGGCAGCGGACAGAGCTTTTTTGCCAAAGACGGAGAGTATTACTACGGATTCTTCTTTGCCACCGACGTGCAGTCCCCAGGTGACTATGAAGCTTTCTCACAGCTTTTCTCAGAGGCGGGCGATTTTGTCAAAAGCGATATGATAAGCCGCAACGGCCTGACCGCATACAGCGACAAAGAATTCTTCAACAAGACCTATACCTATGAAAGTGAGCACATTTTCTTAAGTTACTATCCTTATTACGCATATAACGGCAGTAAGGAAGAGGTCTGGACCCTTATCCTCTCCCAGCCGGCAACACAAGGGGATACCGGCATCTGGTGCGTAGAGCGCTGGAAGGACCAATACGGCAATATTTATCCCTATTTCCCGGATGCAAAAGGAATACCTTCAAAGGAATACTATGCCGCATTGCAGGCAGAATGCGATGCAGGAAAGGATACGGCTTGGCTTGAACCGAAGCAGGCAGCCCTTGCCTTCGTCAAGAGAACCTTTGACCATGCCCAGTCAGCCTTGGACAGCTTTGATGTTTCCGATAATTCTGCTGCACCTTCCGATTTGTTTGCAGCGTCCACGGGGGATATAAACGATTATATGCCTGACCTCCTGTCCGGTAAGCCTGTAAGCTGTTATAACCTTCTGCCCTGCCTGGAGAACTTCACCCCTTCCACATGGCTTGAACTGGATGAGGCGTACGGCATGAAGTGGTGGGGCCCCCTATGGAAAGCCCTGCGTGAAGCCGCAATCAGTGATATGCAGGCAGACCCCAAAGCACAGATACTGCACAACTATTATATAGGAAAAGCGTATCTCGTGTCCGACGGCGCCTTCACCGAGGGCCTCAGCGATCTCGTTATGCAGCAGTGGGCGCATAACAGCACACTATACAGCGAATGCCTGAAAACTCGTTTTTCCGCGGAGGAGGGGGCCGTCTTGCGACAGCGCCTGGCCTATTTAACGACTCACAGAGGGGGTAAGTTCCACCTCGCCGTCCCCGGGTCCGACCCGGAGCTCACCCTTTCACTGAACAGCTATCCGGTGGATTTTCCTTTTGGTATGAAGCTGCCGGAGAAAAGCCGTGAGACTCACCGGGCGGAAAGCTTCGGAATGGTTACCGTGGTGGAGAGCGACGGCTTGCAGGTGAAATACCTGAACAACAGCGACGGTGTGTACTTCGTCTTCAGCATTAGGTGTACAAAGGAAGGCTACAGGAATTTGGGTGTCGCCGTCGGCGATCCGGAGGATAAGCTCTGGGACTTCTGGGAACCGGCGCAGCTGAAAAAACTGACTGACGGCATCAGCAGCGATGACGAAGCCTGGTTCGGAGATGATTACGATTATGCCTATGTTCATACGCCGGAAGAAAGCACTAAAAGCATTCTTTTCCTCATTAAAGACGGGTCGGTTTCCGGTATAGAGCTGATAAACGGTTTGGATGGAGCTATGTATTGATTTATAAGGTAATAAAAAAACAGGCGGCCTCAAAGGAATTTGATGGTGCCTGTTTGCTTGTTTCTCTAGTAATAATTCTTCTCGAATATATCCTTGATTTCCGAAAGATTTTTCGTGTGGCCTAATGCCACAATAAGTTTGATTCTGGCCTTTTGCCCGGGAAGGTTGTCTCCAAGGATCACGCCTCTCTTGGTAAGTTCTTTGCCTGCCCCCGGATATCCGTAGCTGTCCAGAACCTTGCCCATAAGACAGCGGGATACGAGTACAACAGGTATTCCTTTTGATAATGCGTATTCAACTCCGGGAACCATAGTCGGCGGGATGTTCCCTCTGCCCATACCTTCAATTACTATTCCATGGGTTTCGGAATCCACACAATAACGAAGCAGCTTGTCATCCATACCGCAGGCAGTCTTTATCAGGTCTACACGGCTGTCTATTGCTTCCGAGCCTATATGCTGCCTTTTTGTATAGTCATGGTAGAAGTATGCTTTATCGTTGTCAATAAAACCTATGGGGCCGAAATCCGCACTCTTGAAGGTATCCAGAGTATGGGTGTTGGTCTTGGTTACCTGTGAGGCGGAATGTATTTCGTTATTCATTACTACCAGTACACCTCTGCCGTAAGCTTCATTTGAAACTGCAGCATAGGTTGCGGCGATTAAGTTCATTGGTCCGTCAAAGCCCAGCTCCGAGCTGTTTTTCATAGAGCCGAAAAACACGATGGGTTTTTCAGAGTTAGATGTAAGGTCTACAAGGTATGCAGTCTCTTCCAGGGAATCGGTACCATGAGTTACTACTGCGCCGTCATAGCCTTCAACCTCCAGCTTGTACTGTATTGCCTTGGAAAGTTCAAACATTTTTTCAGGAGTCATATGCGGGCCTGGTATATTGCTAAAATTCAGAAAGCCGATTTCCGCTATGCTATCAAGCCCAGGGGTCATTTGAAGTATTTGCTCTCCGCTTATTGCAGGCACCGCCGCATTGGTTTTCTCATCAATTCTCATTGCAATGGTGCCGCCTGTAAATACTATGATTATCCTTTTCATACTCTTCCTCCCTGCCCTATAGAATAATATTATATATTTACATTCATAATCTGCAGGTCACTGACTATCTTGATGCGGTTCACCTCAGGATCTTCCGTACCTTGGACATAAAGCTTTGCAGCCTTCAAAGCCCTTACATAATCAACAATTTCCTGTGTTATTATTTCCCCGGGGCAAAGTATGGGTATACCCGGAGGATAGGCCATCAGGAATTCGGCACTGATGAGTCCCACACTGTCTTCAAGGGGGATGGGTATTGTCATGCTGTTGAATGCATCCCTCGGTGTCAGGACACTTTCCGGTATATTGGGTATTCCCAATACCTCAGACTTTACAATTTCCTTGCAGCTTTGTTCGGTGCTTATTTCTTCAAGAGCGTTTATCAGTTTATCTACCTTTTCTTTTGTATCCCCGAAGGAGAATACACAAAGGATATTGTAGAGGTCTGACAGTTCAGGCTGTATGAAATATTTTTCCGTAAGTATGTCTTCAAGCTCATGGCCGGATAGGCCTATATCCTTTGAAGTAATGGTAATCTTTGTAGGGTCAAAGCCGTAGGCGCCTTTTTTCTCAAGGACCTCTTCACCAAAACAGTACAAGCCTTTAATCTTATTGATTTTTTCTCTTGCATATCCGGCCAGCTCTATTGCATCATCTATAAGCTTTTTTCCTTCCGTAGCCATCTGCATCCTGGCACAATCAAGGGAGGCCAGAAGCACATATGAGGGGCTTGTAGTCTGCAGGAGGCTCATGACGGTCTTAACTCTGTTGACATCAACAAATCCTTTTCTCACATGCAGCAGTGAACTTTGTGTCATGGAGCCCACTATTTTATGGGTACTTTGGGCGCATATATCTGCGCCTGCATCCATGGCTGAAATGGGAAGCCTGCTGTTGAAGTGAAGATGAGGACCGTGGGCTTCATCAACTATAAGAGGAATATTATATTCATGAACTATTTTGGCAATTTCAGCAATATCGGTTGAAACACCGTAATAAGTAGGATTCACAATAAGCACTGCCTTGGCATCACTGTTCTGTTCCAGTGTTTTTCTGACTGTCTCGGGGGTAACATTAAGTGCTAATCCTACCCTTGCGTCAATTTCAGGATGCATATATACGGGATTGGCACCGCTGAGAATAATACCTGCCGTGACTGATTTATGAACGTTTCTTGGGATTATTATTTTGTCTCCCTGAGTGACAACGCTCATTATCATTGCCTGTATTGCACCGGAGGTTCCGTGTATGGAAAAAAAAGTGTAATCTGCATTGTAAGCATCGGCGGCAAGTTCCTGGGCTTCCTTAATAACGCCTGTCGGCTTATGAAGGCTGTCAACCTGGTGAAAAACCGTTACATCTATTGATAACACGTTTGTACCCACAAAATCCTTGAACTTTTTGACCATTCCCTGCCCGCGCTTATGCCCCGGAACGTGAAAAGGGATAGTATCATTGTTATGATATTCCAGCAACGCATCAAACATGGGGGTTCTTGTCTGGTCCAATTTGTACATTAATTACACTTCCTTTCGGTTATCTAAAGTATGTCCAAATAATACGCTAAAGAAAAAAGCCACGAACTTCGATGCAATAAGTTCAGGCTTCTGCAGAGCGATTTTAAGTTGTGTTATTCAAATGCCAAATTTATTATAGGGCAAACCTATATAAAATGCAATAAATATTACTCAAAATTTATATTAAATATTTTATTTTTGCATTATCAAATCCTTAATATATTTTGGTAGTACGAAGCATGCTTTATGCAGGTCTTTATGATAGTATTTCGTATCAAGTTCAGGAATACTGCCAATATCTGTCTTTTCAGGGTCATTTTTCTTAGAGCCCATTGTAAAGCTCCAGTGAACTCCGGGGTATGTTGGTACGGTGCCCATATAAAGCTTGGTAATCGGGAATATACTCTTAATGTCGCTAAAAACCTTTTTTACTGTCTCCGGTGAAAAGAAGGGAGACTCTGTCTGAGCTGTAAAAATTCCGTCTTCTCTCAGGCATTCAAATACCGATTTATAAAAATTGGCGCTAAAAAGTCCTTCGGCAGCACCGATTGGATCTGTTGAGTCAATGATTGCCACATCAAACTCGTTTTTATGCTCCTGCACATATTTTATGCCGTCGCCGATAAAGACTTCAACCCGGGGATCGGAAAGCTTGCAGCTTATCTCAGGAAGATACTTTTTTGAAAGCTCTACCACTCTGTCATCAATTTCACATAATACTGCTTTTTCAACGGACTTGTGCTTAAGTATTTCTCGGATGGTGCCTCCGTCACCGCCGCCCACTACTAAAACCTTTTTCGGATTACCGTGAGTAAAAAGCGGTATATGAGTAATCATTTCATGATATGTAAATTCATCCCGGATGGTTGTCTGGACAATTCCATCCAGCACAAGCATTCTGCCGAATTCATAGGTATCCAGTATGGCAAGCTCCTGATACTTCGTCTTTTCGGTATGCAGGGTTTCTTTCACCTTATATGTCATTGCGGCATTTTCATTTTGCATTTCCCTAATCCATAAATCCATTTAAGTTTCCTCCAATCCATATTTTATTAATATTCTTTAATAATATTCTTTAATAGGTTTTGCTGTCCGAACCGTACTTTGCTGTAAGGTAGTGAACGATATTATAAGCTGAATACGGCTTTTTCAATAATCCTGTCAGCTCTTTGAAGCATTTCATCCTGATCTCGGAATCAAAAATCTGATTAATAAGAGCAGGTACCTTTCTGGCATCTGAGGTAGTTACTGCAGCACCTGAGTTCAGAAGAAACTCAACATTCTCATGTTCTTGCCCCGGAAGGGGAGAGAATATTACCAGGGGTTTTTCCCTGCTTAAAATCTCCGATACGGATACGCCTCCGGGCTTGCTTATTATGCAATCAGACAGCTCCATAAGCTCATGCATGTTGTTTACGAATCCGTATACCACAAGCTTGTTCTTTGTAGACAGATCCTTAAGCTTTGCTTCAAGCCTGTTATTCCTGCCTGCAACTGCAATAATCTGAATGTCTTCCATATTACTGTCGATGGCTTTTACTATATTGTTTATACCTCCCAGCCCAAGGCCGCCGCCCATTACAAGTATGGTTTTCTTACCTTCATATCCCAGCTTTGCAAGCAGTTCTTCCCTGTTATAGGATTCGCTGAACTCCTTTCAGATTGGAATTCCGAAGGGAAGCACCTTTTCTTTTGGTACGCCAAAACTCTCCATAATATAAGTGAGGTATTCATGGGCTATTACATAGTAGTCGGTATTATCGTTAATATAAGAGGAATGGATATTGAAATCTGTGACTACTGTTACAAGGGGGCACTCAATTCTCTTTTTCTGTCTAAGTCTTGAAATTATAGCAGCAGGAAAGCTATGGGTGCATATAATAATGTCCGGATTAAAGTTTATAGTGGTTTTCCTGAGCTTGCTGGTCATCAATCTGTTGGCAATATCATTTATGTCTATAATCGGGTCAAGCCGGTTGGTTTTTTCATAAATCTTTCCCCAGGCTTTCGGATAAAACTTCAATATATTCAGGTAACCGTCAAGAATGACTTTATCCAATAATGGGCTGATATAGTTTATTGTATTGATAATCCTTACTCTTGAGGAGTTATCCTGGCGTATAAACTCATTTCTCAGTGTATGGGCAACCTGGTCGTGACCATTGCCGATAGAAACGGAAAAAATCAGTACATTCATTCTTTTACTCCTAAAACCGGTAAAATTATTTTTAGCTATGGGTTTCATCTGCGTTAACAATTATTAGTATAGCACAAAATGCTAATTTTACTAGATAGATATAAAAAGGAAAATTTCTGCTTATTTATACGTATTACAACAAAAACCGAGCATTTTATTTTTGGCGGTATTACAAAACTATACATATTTCTTTGAAGGAAAAAGCTGTAATGTATGGAATATTAATATAGACGAATTTGAATTGGAGGGACATGAATGAGCATAGATTTTAGTTATGCGGACAGGCTGCTGGTTGTTCGCATCAATGGAGATATTGATCACCATTCTTGTGAAGAGATAAGATCCAAAATAGATAAGGAGATTGCTTCAAAGAACCCAAGGTCAATTCTTTTCGATATGGAACAGGTAGGTTTTATGGATAGCTCGGGAATAGGTGTGCTGATAGGACGGTATAAGCTTATTGCGAATGGTGGGGGTAAGGCAGGTATGATAAATGTAAAGCCTCAAATAATGAGATTGTGCGAGATATGCGGGCTGCAGAAGATTATTAAGATATATTCCAGCAAAAAGCAAGCCATTGCAAGTATAAAGGAGTGATAACACAATGAAAGCAGATAACGAAATGAAACTTGAATTCCTAAGCAAATCACAGAATGAGAGCTTCGCAAGGTCTGTGGTTGCGGCATTTGTGGCACAACTGGATCCGACAATAGAAGAACTGGCAGAGATAAAAACTGCAGTGTCCGAAGCGGTTACAAATGCCATTATACACGGGTATTCATGCGAAATTGGAAATGTGGTTATTGTTTCGAGGATATTCGGCGATACCGTAGAGATAGAAGTAAAGGATTTCGGAGTCGGTATAGCAGATATTGAGCTTGCCAGGCAGCCGCTGTATACATCAAAGCCGGAGCTTGAAAGATCAGGAATGGGTTTCACTGTCATGGAAACCTTTATGGATAAAGTGGAAATTGAATCGCTTCCTTGGAAAGGAACGACCATACGTATGACCAAAAAAATAACGACAGTCAGATGAGGTATTGCTATGGAACGGGTTGAGCTTACTCAGGATGAGTTTTTGGAACTTATATCCCGGGCACAAAGAGGAGACTCAGAGGCAGAAAATTTCCTGGTTGAAAATAATATCGGTTTGGTAAGAAGTGTTGTCAAGAGGTATTTAAACAGAGGCTGTGAATATGACGACCTTATCCAGATAGGGAGCATCGGCCTCTTAAAGGCTATCAAGAAATTTGATTTGAGCTATAACGTAAAGTTCTCGACTTACGCAATACCTATGATAATTGGTGAAATTAAAAGGTTTCTCAGGGATGACGGAATAATAAAGGTCAGCAGGAATCTTAAAGAAATAGCGAACAAGGCTCATATTGCAAAGGAAGCACTGGAAAAGGATTATGGAAGAGAGCCTACGATATCTGAAATTGCATCTGTACTTGAGATTTCCAAGGAGGACCTGGTAGTAGCGCTGGAATCGGTACAGAGTACTGAGTACCTCTATGAAACTATACATCAGGATGATGGTTCGCCGATACTTCTTATCGACAGAATAAGCTTTAATGAAGGAGAAGAAATCGAAGTAATAGACAGACTGGCATTAAAAGAGGTGTTGTCCGCATTGGAGCCCAAGGAGCGCCAGATCATAATGCTGCGCTATTTCAAGGACATGACCCAGTGCCAGGTTGCTCAGATGCTGGGGATGTCACAGGTTCAGGTGTCAAGGGTTGAAAAGAAGATAATCAGCAAGCTCAGGCAGAATATGTAAAAATGCGCGCATTCTTCTTCAGTCACGTAATTTATTGCGTGGCTTTTTTTATTTGTTTTTCGTATTAATTTGCCTCAATAGCCAATAATAAATGCATAAAGGGTAATGGAGTGTTGCGCAATGAAGATTTTTAAGTTTTTCCTTATATTGTCCGTGATAATAGCCATAGGTTATTTTTCCTGGGATTATTATGCCGGAAAACTGCTTAAGGAAAACCGTGAAAGGGCGACTCTTGTATTCGGAGAACCTGGGAGTGGGTATTATGTACAAGAATAGAAGGTTCAAGCAGCTGAAAAATAT
This sequence comes from Clostridia bacterium, assembly GCA_017994115.1. Lineage (GTDB taxonomy): Bacteria > Bacillota > Clostridia > Lutisporales > Lutisporaceae > BRH-c25. Next base: position 14,621 of record JAGOLK010000023.1, read on the forward strand.
CCTGGGCTTTGAAAGCGAGACCGAAAAGGAAATAAGGAGCGATATAGGAGGAAAAATAATAAAGAATAGTGCAAGGGTATTCGAACACAAACAGTAGCCGATTACAACAGGAGGCATGATTGCATTGAAAACAAAAATGAGTTCAAAGCAATATGAACAGTATATAAAAGACAAACTGCCCAAGCCCGCGTACTTGAAGAATTGCATTGCAGCGTTTATTGTGGGCGGCTTTATATGTGATGTGGCACAGTTCATATCAAATACAGCTAAAAGCTATGGATATAACCAGGAAGCAGTTTCATCAATCACAGCTGCAACAATGGTGTTTTTGGGAGCCTTTTTAACGGGAATTGGCATATATGACCGCATAGGTAAATTTGCGGGTGCGGGAAGCATAGTGCCTATTACAGGCTTTGCCAATTCAATAGTATCTCCGGCTATGGAATTCAAAAGAGAGGGTTTTGTCTTCGGAGTAGGGGCCAAGATGTTCATACTTGCAGGGCCGGTACTGGTTTATGGCATTTCAGCATCAATATTAATAGGTATCATTCATTATTTGCTCGGGAAATGAGAAGGAAAATTATTATTTTGGAAGTGATAGGATGGCAGGAAAAAGGCTGGGGAAACAGACACTGAAGCTTTCTTCACCCCCTTCTGTGATAGCTAATGCCGCAATAGTAGGGCCTAAGGAGGGTGAGGGCCCACTTTCACAGTATTTTGACCAAATATTAACGGATGATTATTTTGGAGAGGATAGTTGGGAAAAGGCTGAGAGCAAGATGCTCAAAGAAGCTGTAAAAAGAGCTGTTGAAGCCTCCGGGAGGAGCAATGCAAATATTGATTTTATGTTTGCCGGTGATTTGCTCAACCAGATAGTATCCTCCAGCTTTGCGGCAAGGGAATTGCAGATTCCGTACATAGGGCTTTACGGGGCATGCTCTACTATGGCTGAATCCTTATGTATGGGCTCACTGATAATTGACGGAGGTTTTGCAGAAGCAGTAGTATGTGCTACATCAAGTCATTTCTGCAGTGCCGAAAGGCAGTACAGGTTTCCCCTGGAGCAGGGAGTCCAAAGATCTCCTTTTGCACAATGGACGGTAACGGGAGCAGGGGCGGCGGTAATTGCGAAGTCGGGCTCCGGGCCGTATATTACTCATGCTACCATTGGAAAAGTGCTTGACTTTGGAATAAAAGATGCAAACAATATGGGTGCCGCAATGGCTCCGGCAGCTGTTGATACAATTACAGCCCATTTGAATGAAACGGGCAGAAAGCCTGAGTACTACGACCTGGTAATAACAGGAGACTTGGGAAACGTAGGAAAGGCTATAATACTGGATATGATGCAAAAGGAAGGCTTTGATATTTCTAAGGTTTATAATGATTGCGGCTCAATGATTTTTGACGGCGAAAAACAGGATACTCATGCGGGAGGAAGCGGCTGCGGATGTGCTGCCGTAGTATTGAACGGGTATATTGCAAAAGAGATGATGAAGGGTAATATTAATAAAGTGCTTTTGATTGCAACCGGAGCATTGCTTTCACCAACCACCACCTGGCAAGGGGAATCAATCCCGTGTATAGCTCATGCAGTTGCCATAGAAAAAACAATAGAAGTTGGTGTGTGATGGATTATTTGAAGGCATTTTTGGTTGGAGGAACGATTTGCGTCATCGGACAACTGTTGATGGATCTTACTAAACTGACACCTGCCAGAGTGCTTGTTGCCTTTGTTACCGCAGGTGTAATTCTTCAAGGGATAGGAATATATCAAACAATAGTGGATTTTGGAGGAGCAGGTGCAACAACACCGCTGACAGGCTTTGGGTATTCTCTGGCAAAGGGTGCAATGAAGGAGGTAAAGGAGGCAGGGTTGCTGGGTGCCTTTACAGGAGGCTTGAAAGGTACTGCAGGAGGTATAGCAGGAGCTATTTTTTTCGGATATATAATGGCGTTGATTTTTAATCCCAAATCAAAGAAATAGGAGACAAGTGTATGAATGAAACAAATAATGAAGCAGCACCCCAAAATTGTCCCAAGAAAAGAGTTATACTGGTTACAGACGGCGATGGAATTGCAAGAAAAGCAGTGGAGACAGCCGCAACGAGGATAGGAGGAAGATGCATTTCAAAGTCAGCGGGCAATCCGACGCCATTGAGCGGTCAAAAAATAATAGAACTTGTTAAGCAGACACCATATGATCCGGTAGTTGTTATGGTTGATGATAGAGGGCATACCGGAACGGGAAAAGGGGAAAAAGCTATATTGGAAATAGCAAGGAGCCCCGACATCGAAATACTGGGAGTGATTGCGGTGGCATCCAATACTGAAGGAGTAAAAGGAGTCAGTATTGACTTTTCGGTGACCAAGGACGGAAACATTGTGGAAAAAACAGTGGACAAGAATGGAAATATAACCGGAGGGGGAAAAATAAACGGGGATACGGTTGATATACTTGACTCTATTGATGTTCCTGTGATTGCAGGTATCGGCGATCCGGGCAAGATGGACGGAAAGGACTGCTGCGACAAAGGTGCGCCAATAATAACAAAGGCAATGAAAGAAATAATTGAAAGGAGCAGAGTGCATACGCACTAGCTGCTCCTATTGTTCATCAAACTCTTCATCTACTTCACCCTCCAGATCTACCTCGCCCTCAAGCGGATCATCCTCAATAATCGGCTCGGTATGAATATCGCAGGGCTCTGTCGGCGCCTCATATATCAAATCTGCCGGAAGCTGTTTCTGATCCGGTTCCGGTATAAAAGGCTCTATTCTTTGAATGAATACCTGAGACTGTACACTGGGTGCCGGACAGAATTCTGTTGCGAGTTTTTTTGAATCCGCACAAACATCTCTGATTACATGAACATCACATATAGCTTCTGCATCCGGTTCGGTGCCTTTAATAAACAGCTCGGATTTAACCATGGAGCCTCTCGGATCAAGGGGGCACAGTTCAGAGGGCCTTTTCCCCGATACCGTACAGATGTTCACAGATACCAATCCTCCGGGCTGCTCGAAATTTTTGATCTCAAGTTTTTTATGGATCTCTTCCATAACAGCCTTCCAAAGCTTTGCCGGATAACTGCCTCCGGTGAAGTTCATAGGCTTAGGTTCATCATGCCCTATCCATACAGAGGCTGTATAATACGGGCTAAAGCCGGTAAACCATGCATCTACATTTTTCGTAGTAGTACCTGTTTTTCCGGCAACAGGCATCTTGGATAATGCTGCATTACCGCCGGTGCCACCCCTTACAACACCCCTCAAAAGATCTACCATGAGATAGGAAACCTGCTCACTTATTACTTTTTCCTTCAATGGCTTGTTTTCAAAAATTACATTTCCGTCCTTATCAAGAATCTTTGTAAAGGAGATGGGTTTGATATATATACCCTTATTGGGAAAAACGCTGAAGGCAGCGGCCATTTCTATTGGTTTTACACCGTTGGTTACTCCGCCAAGGGCAAGAGGGGCAAGGCTTTCGTCGTTGGTGACGCCGTTATCCTCTCTTGTGACTAAAGTTGTAATACCAAATTTTTCCAAATATTCCATGGAACGCTGTATTCCAACATCCTGTAATACTTTGACCGCAACTACATTTATTGAATGCTGCAAGGCTTCTCTTGCAGTTATAAGGCCTTTAAAATTATTGCTGTAGTTGCGGGGTTTGAAGTTCCCAAAAATAACAGGAGCGTCATCTATTACAGTTCCTGCGGTATAACCGTTATCCAAAGCCGGTGCATAAACAGCAAGAGGCTTTATTGTTGAGCCCGGCTGTCGTAGGGATTGAGTAGCCCTGTTAAGCCCTCTTCTAACCTTTTCGCTTCTGCCGCCCATTACAGCCTTTATTTCGCCGGTTCCGTTTTCAATTACTATTACGGCTGCCTCAGGCTGAAGAATGCCGTTGGCATCTTCCTCACTCTCAGGGAAGAGCTTGGTATTCTTAAAAGTTTCCTCAACTATTCCCTGTATATCAGTATCTATAGTGGCTATTATCTTAAGCCCGCCGTTAAAAAGCTTTATTTCAGCCTCTTCTTTGCTGAGTCCCAGTTCTTTCTGCAGTGTTTCCGTAACATCACTGATAATCATGTCCGCAAAGTATGTGGTCTCGACTTCTTTTTGTATCTTTGCCAGTTTTATTTCCTGATTCATAGCCTCATCATATTCTTCTTGTGTAATAAGGCCCTGTGCAAGCATTTCCTTAAGCACAATTTCTTTTTTGCCCATAGATTTTTCATAATTCAAATAAGGTGAATACAAGGAAGGATATTGAGTTATACCTGCTATAGTTGCACACTCTGCCAGGGTCAGTTGGTCAGGTTCTTTTCCAAAATAGAATAAAGATGCAGCCTTAACTCCTGAAACATTATGTCCCAATGGTGCGGTATTCAGGTATGCTTCCAATATTTGGTCCTTGGTAAACCGTCTTTCCAGCTGCAGGGCATAATACATTTCAACTACTTTTCTTTTCCATTTTTTTTCGGGATTAAGGTATACATTCTTGATAAGCTGCTGTGTGATAGTACTGGCGCCCTGAGACAGATCCCCGCTCTCCAGGTCGGCTTTTATGGCACCAAAAATACGGTAGAGGTCTATGCCTTTATGTTCCATAAATCTTTTATCTTCAATAGCTATAAAGGCATTTCTCAGATTCAGGGGTATCTCGTCTATAGTAACCATGGTACGGTTCTCATCGGCATGCAGAGTATCAATAACCTTATCATTCTTATCAACAATATATGTAGTCTGATTCAAGTCAAACAATTCATCCACATTAAGCGGCCTTGCAGCTTTTACCCAGGAATATGCAGTACCCAGCGCAATGCTGCCGCTCACAAGAATTATCATCAGAAGAAGAAGTATGATAAACCTTAAGAACCTGCCAACAGAGAAGGTTCTTTTTTTCTTCTTTTTCTTCTTGGGAGAGTTTGTCTCGTTTTCGCTCATTTTATACCTCCACAAGGATAAATGCTATATGTAATGAAATTATTATATCATAGAAGATTTTTTCTGGCAAACCCAGCGGGGTTCAACGCTGCTGCCATACTTGCCGCTTTTTTGATTCTTGACATTTTTGCTCTCTTTTAATCTTAATATATTATTTTGACGTAAAATATGCATTTTTGTCACAGCATGTGAATGTATTTTTAAACATAAATAAATGTAATATGGATAACTTTGAATCATATATTAATAAATAGGGGGTGTTTGCTCATGAGGAGGAAGTTCGGTCAAAGAGGAGGCAGAAAGAAGGTTTTCTTAAGCTTTGTACTGCTGATTATCATTTCAATATATTCATATTATATTATTGAAAAAAATATCAAGCCAACCATACTTGCAATGTCGGAAATAAATGCGAGGCTTATTGCAACACAGGCAATAAATGAAGCAGTAAGAAGCAAGATAATTACTGATTCATTCAATCAGCTTATAGACTACAAGACCGACAACAATGGAAGGATATCCTTGATACAGGCAAACTCGGCACAAATGACCAAGCTGGCGGCGGAAACCTCAATAGAGATTTTAAATGCAATAAAAGAAATCGGAATCACAGATCTTAAAATTCCTATGTCAAGTATTTTCGGCAGCCAGTTATTTGCCAATACAGGCCCTGTAATAAGTGTTAACATTCGACCTGCGGGCAGTGTAAATGTAGATTTTTTTACGGATTTTGAAGAGGCAGGAATAAATCAGACAAGGCTTAAAATATACCTGACGGTCAAGACAGATGTCCAGATAGTCGTTCCACTGGGAAGTAATAAAATTGATGTAACCACACATATACCGGTTTCTGAAACAATAATTGTAAGCGAAGTATCGGAAGGAAAAACTGCGTAAGCTCTTGAACAAATAAAAAGATACATTTGAGTCATATAGATTGGTATAATGGAAAGGGAGCTTATTGCACGGGATTTGCTGCGGAGGTGAACAAAGGATGAACAGGCTGATTTTCCTGGTTGATATGAACGCATTTTTCATAAGCTGCGAAATGGCAATGAATCCGGAGCTGAAGGGAAAACCTGCGGCTGTTGCAGGAGACCCCAAAAAGCGCTCGGGAATAATATTTGCTGCTAATTATGAAGCCAGGAAATACGGTATCAAGACAACAATGGTACTTCATGAAGCAAAGAAGCTGTGCCCCGAGCTTGTAACAGTGCCCCCGAACCATGGACTGTATGAAAAGAAATCCAGGGAGGTTATGGATATACTGTCAAGGTATACACCTGTGTTACAACAAAACAGCATAGATGAGGCATGGATGGACCTGACAGGATGCGAAAAGCTCTTTGGAAGCCCTATGGAGATTGCGGAAAACATAATGAAGACTATTTCAGAAGAGTTGGATCTATGGTGCTCAATAGGAATCTCAGAAAACAAATTCCTTGCAAAGATGGGATCCGAACTGAAAAAACCTCAGGGAATTACAGAGCTTTATGTAAAAGACATAGAAAAAAAGCTGTGGCCTTTGCCTGTAAGAGAAATGTACGGTATAGGAAAGCAGACGGAGCAAAAGCTAATGGACTATGCAATATATAAAATAGGTGATATTGCAAACAGCAATGTGGAATTTTTGAAAAAAAACTTTGGGAAATACGGCGAGGAATTATACAGGCTTTCAAGGGGAATAGACAATTCTCCTGTAATACCCAATCCAATTTATGATAATAAGTCAATCAGCAGGTCTACCACTTTGCCGCAGGATACCAACGACCTTGAATATTTAAAGTACATTCTGCTGGGCCTGGCTGAAGAGGTAGGCTATGAAGCCAGAAAATCAGGGTATAAAGGAAAAACAGTCTCGATTTCGATAAAATATGAAGACTTTACGACAGTTTCAAGGCAGAAAACGGTGGCGCCTACTTATCTGACAAAAGACATATATGCCAATGCCCTGTCACTCCTTGAAATGAATAAGAACAAAAACAAGCTTATCCGGCTTATAGGGCTTGGCTTAAGCAATCTTGCCACGGATGAAACGGAGCAGCTTTCGATATTTGAGCTGGTTGAAGGAGTGCATAATGCACATAAGGAAGAGACCATTGAGAAAACAATTGACAGAATACGGGAACGTTTTGGAGATAACAAAATATTAAGGGGCTCGATGTTAAAGAACAAAAAGGGTTTATGATATACCAAAGCTAAAGGAAGGATGGAAGTCCTTCCTTTAATAATGTGCAGGTACAAGTCTTATCAAAATACTTGATATTGCAGGTGGTATTGTGAAAGCCGATAAATATGAAATTAAACTTGTAAAGGAAGAATCGGATGCAGAGAGGATTGAAGCTTATTATAAGATATTCAGATGGTTATTGAAAAGATATTATGAAGGTTGTGAAGGGTTTGGCTGCACTGGTGTATTTGAGAGTATCGACGGAGGAACAGGCCGAGAGAGGGTATTCAATACAAGTTCAGAGGGATGAAGGTTTGAAAAAGGCTGTTGAACTGGGCTGCAGTCCGGAAAACATATATGTTTTCAATGACGATGGTGTTTCAGGGGCTTTTCTGGAAAGGCCGCAGCTAATGGCCGCCCTTGACATGGTAAAAAATAGAGAAAATAATATAAGTTATTTTATTTGCTATGATTCCAGCAGGCTGTCAAGGAATGCTGCCCATCAGCTGATAATAGTGGATGAGATAAAAAAAAGCGGCGCAAAGCTCATTTTTTTGAAGAACAACTATCAGGATAATGCAGAGGGCCGTTTTCAGTTAACGGTAATGGCTGCAGTGGATGAATATGAAAGAGCAAGACTGAGGTTAAGAACTGAAATGGGCAAGAGGGCAAAAGCAGGACAGCATATGCTTACCCACAATCCGGGGATATACGGTTATAATTTTGATCAAAAAACAGATACATTAAGCATAAATGAGGATCATGCAAAAAGATTGAAGCAAATTTTTGCATTGCTTATTGAAGAACATAAGAGTCCGGCAGAAATAGCGGAAGAACTAAATGCTTCAGGGGTTCCAAGCCCCAGAATGAAGCAGTGGAGCAGGGTTACAGTGAGAAGAATGCTTTCGAATCCTTCATACCTGGGCACACTATACATAAGAAGATATGATACAAGAGAATGCTATCTCAACAAATTCAAAAAAAAAGGCGAAAAAATAAAAGTGAAAGAAAGGCCGCGGGATGAATGGATACCGGTTAAAATACCTCAGATAATTGATAAAGATACCTGGGAAAAAGCACAGGATATATTAAAAGAATCAAGCCGATCAAGGGGAAAAAGATGCCGTGAGGATTTTATATTAACCCCTCTATTGAAGTGCGGAAAATGCGGAAGTATAATGAATGGCAAAGCTTCAGCAAAAGGTAATTCTCTATACCGATATTATATTTGCCCCGGGAAGTATAAGGGAGTAAAGGGGAAAAACTGTAATGCGGCTCTTGTCAAAGCCGATGATGCTGAAAAAGCAATATGGGAGCAGATATTTAAAAGCATTTATGGTTTTGCAAAAAATGAGGCAGATATGGAGAAGTTAATAGAAGGATACATATCTGAAACAGAAAATAATATTGAGAATATATTAAGAGAAAAAGAAAAAGCTATATTAGAAAAGGAAAGAATTATTATAATGTTTCAGAAAGGATATATTAAGGAAGATGAAATGCGCAGAAAGCTTAAGGTTAATGAAAAGTCGCTTATAAGGCTTAATGAGGCCGCAGCAGGAATAAATAAAAAAGATGCGGCTTTCATTGAAAGGCTTAAAAAGGACTGCTGCAAAAAAAACTTACCTTATAATATACAGGATGTTTTAAACAGTTTGGACAGTAAAAATAAAAGGTATATAATCAGGCTGTTAATCTCAGAAATTATTGTTTCGGGCAATACAGTATCTATTAAAGGAAGGCTCTGATGTTTTCTATTTTTGATACTACGCTTGTAGGCGATGTTCCGGAAAGCTATGTAATAACACCAAAACAGAATATACCCGACTATGCTAATTAAGAATGTATAAATGTAAAATTTTTATTGAAATTCATATTGTTGGATACTGTAAAACATAGCGAATACAAGAGATATATATAGAAATAACAAGTAATTTAGTGATAGAATAAAAAAATAATAAAATTCGGCGAAAAGGTGAATTGAGCACATCTTTTATTTATGATATTATTATTAAGCGTCAACGGCAAAACAAGCTGTTGATGTTAAGGAATTCACATATGAATCAGCGCATTGCATACGCTGAATTCACAAACAGAGGTAGTAAATGCTTTGCTTCACAAAGACATTTACTTGATCTTTGAAAACTAAACAGTGTAAAATGAATGAAACCAAGAATTCTTTTGAGTTAGGTCAAATGAAAAGTTAGAATTCGCAAAAGCGAATCAGATATTAACTTAAGAGTTTGATCCTGGCTCAGGACGAACGCTGGCGGCGTGCCTAACACATGCAAGT
>JAGOLK010000101.1 GCA_017994115.1 Clostridia bacterium
ATGAATTCATACCAGATGTCTTCAACAATCTTCTTATAGGGCCTCTTATATTTATTTCGCATCATTGATATGGCTTTACGCTTCACCTTTATCCATGGCTTTTCCCATTCAGACTCGGGGAAATCCAGAGAATCTATCGTAACATTTCTCTTTTCCCCGTCAAAGTTCACAGTATACGGTTCTTTTGCACCTATGAAATTCAGGAGAAATACTGCTTCCATCTTTATATAATTCTCTACATCATCCCTCAGCATGAATCTTCTGATAAAGCTTTCCGCCTCAATCATCCTGTCATTCTTTATCTTATTGAATATTAGTTTTCTCAAAAAATATTTATCAAAATTAATTCCAAAGTAAAGCATGCCAAGCATATGCTCGTTGCCTGCCAACTGTTCTCTGCACTTAGGCCCCGGCATTTCAATAAACTTGTATATAAAATCAAGCCTGTTTTTGATTTCTTCCTTTGGAAGCTGATATAAATAAGGAAAATATGTTCTTTCATCTTCAGCATCCAACTGCTTTTTGGCAGCTTCTATATAATAATCCGAGAGCATATTTTCTTTGTCAAGCTGGCTCAGCTTCTCCCATAGCCTGATGCTTTCCCTGTACTTTCTGCTGTTGAAAGCCGCAACTGCTGCAAGGTGTATGTAAATAGGATTTTTAGAATCAATAATTAAAAGCTTCTTGAAGGTTTTGTATGCATCGGCGTGCTTTCCCAAGCTTCCATAGGTATCACCTATCTTATACAGGTAATCGGCACTGTCAGCCCGGATCCTGCTGATTATCCCCAACTGCTTCTTGACCAGGCTGGCCGCGCCCTTCTTATTGTAGAATATGGCAAGATTACAGTTTGCATGCACATTGGCCTCTTCATAGGTACGCACCTCCAGGGCAAGCTCTATTGCTTTGTCGATAAATCCCAGGTAATAATATGCCAAAGAGAGATTATTCCTTGCCGGTACGGCGTTGGGAAGCATCTGTACAACTATTTCAAATTTTTCGGTGGCCTGCTTGTATTCCTTCTTCTCCAGGTGATCAATTGCTTCTTCTTCAATCTTATATATTTTTTCAAGTTCCTCATCATCCATGTTGTTATTGGCATCCTTTATCATTGTAAGCATCTCCAGCAACTCTTCCGCCTCCTCTGCGAACTCGCCGCCGGGATCCTTTTCGAGATAAATGCTGAAATACTCTGAGGACTTTTTTATCTTCTGCAGCTGCAGATAGTTGCAGCCCAAGCCAAAATAGCACTCCAGATAATTAGGGTCGATGTTTTTAACTATATTAAGCAAAACCTCTGTGGAACGGTCGATATGCCCCTGTTCGGCCAGCAGTCCCGCATAATTGAACTGCAGGAAGCTGTCATGAGGCTTGAGGCTTACAGCTTTCTCAATATATCTCAGTGCAGTTTTCAGCCTGCCCTTTTGTATATACTTGTATGACAGGTCGAAATAAAAATCTGCCCCTCTTTCAAAGGTTACCACCTTGTTGTTCATACTTTCATCACCAACTTTAATGTAAAATATAGATTAATACTTCATAAAACCCGGAAGCACTACTTTGAATAGATTCCTCTTCTCATTATTTATGAACCTGGCACCTCCATGCTGCTTGAAGGCTTCATGTATTTTTTTCATGCCTGCCCCTATATTAAAGAATCTCCCCTTATTGTCAAGTATCAGCAGTCTTTGATACAGCCACTGATTTCTTCTGCAGGGATTGTACTCCTCCATAAGCCCCTGTATGTCGTCATCGCTGCAATTTGCGCCGGGATTGCTTATTTCTATCTTTTTATTATCTATCGATATGACTATCTCTCTTCCCGGAGAAAAATAATCTCTATGGACGGCAGCATTGGCCACAGCTTCAACAACAGCAGCAACTGGATATTTCCCATTTATTTTCTCTGCTTTAAATCTCAGGTAGTCTTCAATTTCATCCAGCATTCTAATAATCGGCCCGGAAAAATATATTACCTTATCAGCCGCAGATTTGTCAATAAGCCTTATTCCGGCATGAGGAAGGTGCAATTGGGGATTATAACCGAAAACCAGCAGCCCTCCCACCGTAGGGTGATACCCGTTGGAGTCCTCATCTCTTCCTATTATGCCTATTCCCTCAAGAAGTGTATAATAGTTTTCGCTGCTGCTGGTAAACCCTGTTTTGGAAATATAATCACTTATTATATCCTCGTTCAGTTCCTTCAATTCCACCCTGTTCAGCACAATTCTTTCATACTGCAGTATCCCCGATTCCTGGAGCATGCTGGCTATCTCTTCGCGCCTTGCTATATCCGTAGTAGAACCTCTTCTTATGTAAAATACACCTGTCTGTCTTATCTGATGCGGTTTCTGGCTGCTTCTGTATATTGTCAGGACAGCAATCTGCTTATCATCAACTGGGATTATCTCAAGCTTCACGGATACCGGCGGGTCACACCTCTGGCTTATTATCTGCTGTATCTGCTCTTCTGTATAACGCTTTCCCTCAATTCCCAATATAGCTTTTGTCTCGTCCTGTATCCCGTAAATTATATAGCCCCTGCCGCCTTTTGAATTAGCTATTGCTGCAACATCCTTGGCCAGCTCCTTTTTCTCACTTTCAGTTTTTAATGAAAGTACGGCTTTAAAATCCAGCTTGGTACCTTCCGGCTTTTGTAAAAGAGTGTACAGCTTCTGCTTATCCAAATGATTCACTCCCCTGTTATCATTTCGCAGCCTTGTATCCGGTGATATTATATATAGTTTAGCATAACATAAAAAATTATCAAAATAATAAGTCGCGAACAAATTTAAATTTTCATTCATTCGCGACTAATATTTTTTGTATAGGCAATTGACAATGATATTCCGGATATCTTAAAATATTTTCCTTGCCATCAGATCATCTGTTGATTGTGTCCGAGGGTCTCTATATCCGAAATCATCACCTTTTAAATACTTCAGATTATATTCCAATGACTGATACAATGTATACCCGCAGTCATTAAGATCTCTGTTTTCCCTGTCCTTGCATTTTAGCCCTGTCAATAACTTAATGATCATATTCATGCTTTTACCTCCCCTGTCAAACTTCCTTACTGTAGTATTTTCAATAGAACCACACACTCTTGCTATTGTCATTTATAACCCCTCCTTTCAAAAATTAAAAAAGCCACAGGTCTCTGCCCATGACTTTTAAAGCGTCTTCATATAAATACAAAGTCACGGGTTTTACGGCCCGTGACCAAAATAACTATCGCTATTATTCAAATCCCAGGTCGTGATATATAATTTGGGGCACACTTATGCCATATGCAAAACAAACTGCTTCATTTACTGCAGTGCCAATCATCATTATTACGCTTCTGTTCATACTCACGACCTCCTTTTCTTGATAATATATCATGCCCGTACCGGCATGGTTTTTTATTACTAATAAAATATACCACTAAATTATTTATTTTACAATGCCTGCAAGTATTACAATTGTGTAACAGAATGCATTCTATTTCTTGATATTGTTTTTATATGCGTATATTGCTGCCTGTGTCCTGTCACTGACGTTTATTTTTCTGAATATATTTGAAACATGATTTTTTACTGTCTTTTCACTGATAAAAAGCCTGTCTGCGATATCCTTATTGTTCAAACCGTCTGCAATAAGCACAATTACCTCATATTCCCTCTGGGTAAGCTCATTCTCATTCTTAACCCTGGCTCCTCTTGGCTTGTTGAATTCTTTTATCAAATCAGCGGCCAGCTTCGGCTGTATATATGCCTCCCCTATATATGCATCCCTGATGGCCTTGAAGAAACTGGCCGAATCGGAATCCTTGAGTATATAGCCCGAAGCGCCGATTTGCATTGTCTCTAAAAGGTATTCCCTGTCCTCATGTATCGTGAGTATCACAACTCTTGTGTCAATACCGTCCTCCTTAAGCTTCTTAAGGGCTTTTATACCGTTCATTATAGGCATGTTTATATCCAGAAGAAGCACATCCGGTTTAAGCTCTTCGACTTTCTCTATGGTTTCAACTCCATTAGAAGCCTGTCCAACAACTTCAAAATCTTCCTCCAACTCCAGGAGCTGTTTGAGCCCTTCCCTGACGATGGAATGATCATCTGCAATTAATATCCGTATCTTGCTCACATTATCCCTCCTCTGCTATATTCAAAGATAGGCTGGCGAATACTTTAGTGCCTTTATTAGGGGCTGTCTTTATATCAAACTTCCCGTTCAACAGTTCGACTCTTTCCTTCATATTAAGCAAGCCATAACCTGCATCTTCTTCTTTTGCCTTCCACAGCTTATTCTTGTCAAAGCCCTTCCCGGCATCACTGATGAGAAGATTAACCTGCTCATTGGTGAACTCAACTCTGACTACCGCACTGTCAGCTCCGGAATGCCTTTTTATATTGGTCAATGCTTCCTGCACGATTCTGAACGCAGCAAGCTCAACAACCGGCTTTAATGTCTTCGGATCCCCCAAAACCGAAAAATTCACCGATATGTTGTTTTGCTCGATGTAGTTTGAAATATATCTTTGAAGGGTAGGAACCAGTCCCAAATCGTCCAGAGACATAGGCCGCAGATCGTATATGATCTTTCTCACGTCACTCAGGCTGGAACGAAGGAAACCTCTGAGACTGCCAAGCTCCTCCTTTGCTTTCTCCTTATCCATATCTATAAGCTTTTCACATAATTCGGTTTTGATAACCAGATTGGCCATGAGCTGCGCAGGGCCGTCATGTATCTCCCTCGCAACTCTCTTTCTTTCTTCTTCCTGTGCTTTGATTATCTTTATACCCAGATATTGCTTCTGCTTTATATCCTCCATCTGTATCGAAAGGTCCTGCAGCTCTCCGGTCAAATA
>JAGOLK010000024.1 GCA_017994115.1 Clostridia bacterium
CACACAATATAACCTATCCTATGCTTTTTTGATATCAGGCTGCCCTCCGTCCTGTACTTACTTGCCCAAACAGCCTGGCACCTGTCGATAAGCTTCTTCATGTGGGAAGATACCGAATAAAAGTATACCGGTGATGACGAGACCACAATATCAGCTTTATCCATAGCTTTATAAACCTGCTGCATCTCATCCTTTATCACACAGCGCCCCAGCTTGTAGCATCTCTCGCAAGCCGTGCAGCTCTTTATACCCTGCGAAGAAGCATATATCCGCTCTATACTTGTGTCATTGTTTCCAATACCCTCAAGCAACTTATCCACCAGGATGTCACTGTTCTGTCCCCGCCTATGGCTTCCATAGATAGCTAATACGTTTATCATGTTGTTATCCTTTTATATATCCTTTCCCTTTAAGCTTCTTTATATGGCTCTCAACCTTCTCCTGTATATCTATCGAATAGCTTTCTTCCAGCACAAACATCATTGAAATCGCCACCTGGGCTACATCCAGCAGCTCCTCAGCTATTCTGTCAACGCACTGCTTTTCTTCCATCCTGCAGTTTTCTCCATTCAACCCTCTGTACTTTCCGATAAGCTGTGCCAGTTCACCTGCCTCTTCCATCAGCTTAAGGGCTGTGGACTCTATATTGGGTTTAAGGTTATTAAGCCTCGGCAGGCTGATGCTCTTGTATTCGGTATCTCCAAGTCTGTTCATTAAGAATTCCTCCGTAAATATTTTGTTAACAACTTATATGTATTTTTTGCTTAGCCGCAATTTCATAAAACTGTTTACGTTTCTTTTTCAGCTGTTCTTTAAAAGTGAACATGGATATAGCCTTGACATCTTCTATTCTCATATTAACAAATTTGCAGCCCATTTGAAACTTTTTTTCGGAGGGTACTTCATTAACTCTTAGAACTTTAGCTGTACAATCAATGAAATAATTAGTCTTGAGCTTGAAACGGAAAACAGAGTCTACCGGGAGACATAAATTTGTCTCTGCCAATATCCCCCCTGCGCTAATATTTTTTATCGTTCCCAAAAATGTCTTCCCTAACTTTTCAACAGAGACATTATTTATAGTAACCGGCCTGGCTACAAAGCCAATTTCACAATCTACCCTGGCAAATCTTCTTTTTTCTACTATATTTAATTTATTTTCTATCGGCCTCCTAATTACAATCTTATTGCCTTCAAGATGGGTTATTTCACTGTGAAACTCATATATATCATCATTGTCAAGAAAAATACACAGAATATCCCAACCGCCTCTCAAAAAACCGGCAGGATTCACACTTAAAATCAGTGAGTCTTCAGTGATAGAATTTATATACCCATATGCTTCAGAATCGGTAAATGGTGACAATATAACAAGAAACTGCCCATTTCTAAACTCCATCATAAGGTTACCTCCCCCCGTGCAAGAGCAATTATTAATTAGCAATGAGTAAAAACTGTTTTTATTATTATAACAAATTCTACTATAATTCGACATTTATTGCTATAATCTGTCGCTTTCATTATATATTTGGCTCCTATCCAAACAAACAACAATTCTTCTGACTCTTATACAGCGCTGAAAACTCGTGTCTCCCATCAAAACGTGCAAAAAGAGAAGGCATATATACCTTCTCCAATTCGTAACAATAATTATCTCTTTGAGAATTGAGGTGCCCTTCTTGCTTTTTTAAGCCCGTATTTCTTTCTTTCCTTCATTCTCGGATCTCTTGTAAGGAATCCTGCTTTCTTAAGCATAGGCCTGAGAGTCTCGTCAGCTTCCAAAAGCGCTCTCGAAATGCCATGCCTTATGGCTCCGGCCTGGCCCGTAAAGCCACCGCCGACAACATTTACCAATACATTGAATTTTGAAAGGGTATCCGTAAGAACCAGAGGCTGCCGCACAATAAGCTTCAATGTCTCTAATCCAAAATAATCATCTATTTCTCTATCATTAATTATTATCTTACCTTCTCCGGGAACCAGTCTGACTCTAGCAACAGACTGCTTTCTTCTTCCTGTTCCAAAATACTGAACTTTCTTCGCCACAGTTACTTCCTCCTTTCAAACCTATATGTCCAGTTCAAGAGCTTCCGGCATCTGAGCTGCGTTTTCATGTTCGGCGCCTTTATAAACTCTTAACTTTTTAAGCATTTTTCTGCCCAAGCTGTTTTTAGGAAGCATGCCTTTAACTGCTTCATATACGGCCTTGTCAGACTGTTCAGCCATGAACTTTCTGTATGGAGTCTCCTTCATGCTGCCGACACGGGTTGTTACTCTCCTGTACATCTTCTGGTCAAGCTTCTTGCCTGTAAGTACAACCTTGTCGCAGTTTATAACTATTACGTAATCGCCCGTATCAATATGAGGCGTATAAATCGGTTTATTTTTTCCGGTTAATATCTTTGCAACTTCACTTGCAAGTCTTCCGAGAACCTTATCGGTTGCATCAACTACATACCATTTTCGCTGAATCTCATCGGTCTTTGGTATATATGACTTCATTTTTTCCACTCCTTGTCTATAATATTATGACAGATATGAACCTTGCAGCATGCAATTGTGTTCCACATTCACAAAAGCCGGCTGCCGATTCGTTCAAATAATCATACTAAATTATTCTATTATTCAAGTTTATATATTCTGCCAATATTAATACATTGCAAGTGATTGGGGCTATGAATCACCTTTCGCAACATATAATATTTTAATACATCGAACCACGTGTGTCAAGGAAAATCGTAGTATACTTCTTCCAAATACAATCCTTGTGCCGGAACGGTCACACCGGCTCTTTCCCTGTCCTTTGACAGTATGATGTCCTTCATATCCTCCGGATTGATTTTCCCAATTCCGGTATACAACAGGGTGCCTGTTATTATACGAATCATATTATACAAAAATCCGTTGCCCTTGTAAATAAATCGAATTAATTCCCCTTCCTGCTCTATGGAAATATCATATATTGTCCTGACAGTATTGGAGACCTTGCTGCCCGCTGCCATGAAGCCGGAAAAATCATAAGTGCCTATAAATGCTTCTGCCGCAATCTTTATCTTGTTTATATCTAATCTTTCACAATAGTTGACATGATATGCATGATTTCTAAGAAGTGCAGAAGGAAATCTGCTGTTTATAACAAGATAACTGTACTTTTTTCCAACAGCACTAAATCTTGCATGGAAATCAAGGGGCACTTCTCCCGATTCCTTAATAACAATGTCTTCCGGCAGCTTGTTGTTCAAAGCATAAGCAAACTTCCCGGGAGGTATGGAGCTTTCGGTGATAAAGCTTGCCACCTGCCCTCTGGCATGAACTCCCGCATCCGTCCTGCCGGAGCCATTTATGCTTATTGTCTCACCGGTTACGGCAAGCAGGGCCTTTTCAATTTCTGCCTGAATTGAAGGCCCATTCTCCTGGACCTGCCATCCGCAATAATTCGTCCCGTCATATTCGATAGTTAGTTTTATGTTTCTCATAGTTTATCGACTCCATATCACCAGAAAGCAAAACACTGCCGTGATCATCATGGCGCTATAATCTCTGAATTCCAGCTTCAACTGCTTCATCCTCGTCCTTTTCTCGCCGCCCCTGTAGCACCTTGCCTCCATTGCAAGCGCAAGCTCATCGGCCCTCCTGAATGCGCTGATGAATAATGGAACCAACAGCGGAACCATTGCTTTAGCCCTATTTATCAGATTGCCCGTCTCAAAATCCGCACCTCTTGCCATTTGTGCCTTCATAATCTTGTCTGTTTCCTCAAGAAGGGTAGGAATAAATCTCAAGGCAATGGTCATCATCATGGCCAGCTCATGAGCAGGTACTCCGATTCTCTTTAATGGATTCAGCAGCTTCTCAATGCCATCGGTTAAAGCTATCGGCGATGTTGTCAGTGTCAAAAGAGAGGCTCCGGTTATGAGGAATATCAGCCTCAGCCCCATAAATCCCGCTTGATACAAACCTTCCTTGGTGATTGAAAGCCCCCAAATCCTGTATATTACTTCCCCTTGTGTCATAAAAGCATTCAATATCACTGTCAAGGCAATTATTACAATCAACGGTTTCAGGCCCTTGACAATAAACTTCAGAGATATCTTTGAAAGCCCAATGGCCAAACCCATGAAAGCAACAATATAAAGGTAAGAAAAGTAATTCCCGACAAAAAACAATAATGTTATAAAGACAAAGGTTATAATTATTTTTATCCTGGGATCCAGGTTATGGACGGCCGTATCTCCGGGAATGTATTGTCCTATTGTAATGTCCTTAATCATGTTCTATTACCTCTTAAAAAGCTTCAGCAGCTCATTTTTTGCTTCATCTATATTTATGCAATCAGCAATGGGATACCCCTTTTTTCTTAGCTCTCTTACCAGATATGTCACTTGAGGAACACCCAGCCCTATTTTTTCCAAGGTCTCTGCTTCCCTGAAAACATTTCTTGGTGTATCGAAATATACTATTTTACCTTTGTTCATAACCAATACCTTGTCCACCAGATTGGCAATATCCTCCATGCTGTGGGATACCAGCACTACTGTTATTTTTTGCTTCTCATGAAGTGTCTTGAACCCCCTGAGTATATCATCCCTTCCCTTGGGGTCCAAACCTGCGGCAGGTTCATCCAATATTAAAACTTTTGGTTCCATCGCCAGCACTCCCGCTATTGCAACCCTTCTCTTTTGGCCTCCGCTGAGTTCAAAGGGTGATACATTGCTTACGCTGTCAAAATCCAATCCTACAAGCTCAATTGCTTTACGAACTCTTGCATCAACCTCATCTTCGCTTAAACCCAGGTTCCGGGGGCCAAAAGCCACATCTTTATACACCGTTTCTTCAAAAAGTTGGTACTCGGGGTATTGGAAAACCAAACCTACTTTCTGCCTGATTTTCTTCATCTGAACTTCCTTGGAGCCCAGTTCTTCTCCATCGATGAATACCTTTCCGCTGCTGGGCTTCAATAGTCCGTTTAAATGCTGTATGAGTGTTGACTTCCCTGAGCCCGTATGGCCAATAAGGCCTATGAATTCCCCGTCTTGTATTTCAAAGCTTATATTGTCTATTGCAACATGTTCGAATACAGAGTCCTTCATATATATATGGGTAAGGTTCTCTACTTTAACCGGCACAATTCCACCACCATTTCTTCAACAGTCAGAATATCCGGAGAAAGCTTCAGCCCCTCCCTGTTCAGCCTGTGACTCAGTTCTGTAACCTGAGGAACATCAAGCCCTGCGGCCTTTACCATTTCCACTTCCTTGAATACATCCTTCGGCTTTCCTTCCATAATAATCTTGCCGTTTTTCATTACATATACCCTGTCTGCTTTTATAGCTTCATCCATGTAGTGGGTAATAAGGATTATGGTTATACCTTCCTCCTTATTGAGCTTTATAATGGTATTCAGCACTTCCTTCCTTCCAACCGGATCAAGAAGTGCAGTAGGTTCATCAAGTATAATGCATTCCGGCTTCATGGCAATAATCCCAGCTATGGCCACTCTCTGCTTCTGGCCTCCCGATAGCAGGTGCGGGCTGTGCTTGGCATATTCGGCCATATCTACCGTTTTTATTGAGTCATCTACCCTTTTTCTTATTTCTAAAGGCGGAATCCCAAGATTCTCAGGCCCGAAGGCCACATCTTCTTCAACTATGGTAGCTACTATCTGGTTATCAGGGTTCTGAAACACCATTCCCGCAGTCTGTCTGATATCCCATAAGAGCTTTTCATCCTTTGTGTTCATTTCTTTTACGTATACAGTACCTGCCCCGGGCAGCAGCAGGGCATTAAAGTGTTTTGCCAGGGTAGACTTTCCCGACCCATTGTGCCCAAGTATAGCCACAAACTCACCCTTGGCAATATTTATATTTATATCATCCAAAGCCAGTTTGGCGCTTCCGCTGTGAGTGCTGTATTCAAATCTTACGTTTTCAGTGGTAATCATATTTGCCATATTCAATTCCTTCTTCCCATCCATAGCAAAAGGGGACTAAGCAGTCACTTAATCCCTAATAATTCGATATGATCTACGCTTCTACACCAGTTCCAGTACAACTACTTCCGCTGCATCGCCGCGTCTCGGAGCAACCTTCGCTATTCTTGTATATCCGCCGTTTCTCTCCTTGTACTTCGGCGCTATCTCATCAAAGAGCTTTTTTACAACATCTTCTTTTGTAATATATCCCAAGGCCTGACGTCTTGCATGCAGGTCACCGCGCTTGCCTAGTGTTATCATCTTTTCGGCAATGCTCTGAGTTTCCTTCGCTCTGGTCTCGGTAGTCATAATCCTTCCATGCTCAAGAAAAGAAGTAACCAAGTTTCTAAGCATGGCTTTCCTATGATCTGAAGGACGTCCCAGCTTTCTGTATCCAGCCATTGCAATACCTCCTTTTGTTTTGTAATGTTAATCAATATCCGTATTAAACTGCTTGCGCATCAGAATCCTAGTCCTCGCTTGTTTTTAAGCTTAATCCCAGGGCTTCAAGCTTCTGCTGCACTTCTTCCAATGATTTCTTACCCAGATTTCTTACCTTCATCATATCTTCCTCTGTCCTCTGGGTCAGCTCCTCAACTGTATTTATTCCAGCCCTCTTCAGGCAGTTAAAGGATCTGACCGAAAGATCCAGTTCTTCAATGGTCATTTCAAGAACCTTTTCCTTCTTGTCTTCTTCTTTCTCCACCATTATTTCAACATTGCCAACATGCTCCGTCAAGGTTATGAATAACTTCAAGTGCTCGCTGAGTATTTTGGCGCCAAAGCTTATTGCCTCATCCGGCTTGATTGTACCGTCTGTCCAGACCTCAAGCACCAATTTGTCAAAATCAGTAACCTGTCCGACTCTTGTATTCTCTACCAGATAGTTGACCTTTCTAACCGGCGTGAAAATCGAATCTATCGGGATTATTCCGATTGGCTGTCCCGGCTGTTTGTTCTTTTCCGAAGTCTGGTATCCTCTGCCCATTTCCACCGTCATTTCCATATATAACCTATGACCCTCATCCACCGTTGCTATATGAAGATCCTTGTTAATAATTTCAACATCGGAATCACATATGATATCGGAAGCTTTAATTTCCTTTTCACCCTGAACATCTATTTTGATAATCTTGGTATTTTCCCCGTGCATCTTAAGCGCAAGATTCTTGATGTTTAATATTATTTCCGTCACGTCTTCCGCTACACCGGGAATTGTTGAAAACTCATGAAGAACACCGTCAATCTTAATGGAAGTTACAGCAACTCCCGGAAGTGACGAAATCAATACCCTTCTTAAAGAGTTTCCAAGGGTAGTACCGTAACCTCTTTCCAGAGGCTCCACTACGAACTTCCCGAAAGTATAATCCTCCGACATTTCGATACATTCAATTTTGGGTTTTTCTATTTCAATCATCCTACAAACCCTCCTTTTATCTATAGCTTTTTTATTCTGAGGGCAACTGGTACGTCAAGTTTATATAAAGAAACTGCATCTTCTATCGCTTATGCTGCACTAAAACTCATTATCTTGAATACAACTCGACGATTAGATGCTCTTCTATCGGAAGGTCAATATCCTCTCTGGCCGGAAGAGCAACTATTCTTGCTTCCATCATCTCCGCATTTATAGATAACCACTGTGGAGCAGTTTTTCCTGCTGCGTTTTCTGCAAGTTCCTTGAACTTGTCAGTACTCTTGCTTCCCGGTTTTACAGCTATCAGGTCGTTAAGACCCGTCTGATAGGATGGAATATCTACCTTCTTGCCGTTAACCGTGAAATGTCCGTGTCTGACTAACTGCCTTGCTTCAGCTCTTGAATCGCCAAAGCCCATTCTGTATACTACGTTGTCGAGCCTGAGTTCCAGAAGCCTTAAAAGGTTTTCACCTGTTACGCCCTTCTGTCTTTCAGCTTCTTCGAAGTAGTCTCTGAACTGTTTTTCAAGTATGCCGTATATTCTTCTTACTTTTTGCTTTTCTCTAAGCTGTATGCCATAGCCTGACATTTTCTTCCTGCTCTGTCCGTGCTGACCGGGAGCATATGCCCTTCTTGCAACAGCGCATTTGTCGGTATAACAACGGTCACCCTTCAGATACAGCTTGGATCCTTCTCTTCTGCAAAGCCTGCACTTAGCGTCTGTATATCTTGCCATCTATCACACCTCCTCAATAACTAAACTCTTCTGCGTTTTGGCGGTCTGCAACCGTTGTGAGGTATAGGAGTAACATCTTTTATAAGGCTGACTTCCAATCCTGCAGCCTGAAGTGATCTTATAGCCGCTTCTCTGCCTGCGCCAGGTCCTTTTACAAATACCTCTATTGTTTTAAGACCATGTTCCATTGCACCTTTTGCAGCAACTTCGGCCGCCATCTGTGCAGCAAAGGGTGTGCTCTTCTTTGATCCTCTAAAGCCAAGTGAACCAGCACTGGACCAAGACAATGCATTCCCTGCGCTGTCCGTCAGGGTAACTATGGTATTGTTAAAAGTAGACTGTATATGTGCAGCTCCTCTTTCAACATTCTTTCTTTCTCTTCTTCTTCTGGTTTTCTTAGCCTTTGGCTTTGTTACCATTAAAGCAAACCTCCTTATTTACCAATTTACTTTCTTCTTACACCAACAGTCTTCTTCGGGCCCTTCCTTGTCCTAGCGTTTGTCTTTGTCCTCTGCCCTCTGACAGGCATACCTCTTCTGTGGCGTAATCCCCTGTAGCATCCTATTTCCATTAATCTTTTGATATTTAAAGCTATATCTCTCTTAAGGTCACCTTCAACTTTAACGCTTCTGTCGATTACTTCCCTTAATCTGCCTATTTCTGCTTCAGTAAGATCCTTTATTCTTGTGTCAGGACTTACACCTGCTTCTGCCAAAATTCTGTTTGATGTTGCTCTTCCAATGCCAAATATATATGTGAGCCCTATTTCTGCTCTTTTGTCTCTCGGTAAGTCAACACCGGCAATTCTCGCCATTAGTACTTGCACCTCCTAATTGCTTTTTGTTTATACTAAAATCAATCGGGAACACCCATTTATCATGGGTCAGCCGCGTCCCCCGAACTGGTTTTATCCTTGTTTCTGTTTATGTTTAGGATTTTCACAGATAACCATTACTTTGCCTTTTCTTCTGATTATCTTACACTTTTCACATATAGGCTTTACTGATGGTCTGACTTTCATCTTAAACCCTCCCTGTTTCATTTGCCTCGCCAAGTGATCCTGCCTCTGGTAAGATCATATGGCGATAACTCTATTGTAACTTTATCTCCGGGCAAAATCTTAATGAAATTCATTCTGAGCTTGCCGGATATATGTGCTAAAATTTTATGACCGTTTTCCAGCTCTACCTGAAACATTGCATTTGGCAACGCCTCAACGACTTTTCCTTCTACCTCTATTACATCCTGCTTTGACATAAGGTAATCAAACCTCCCGTTCCCGATATCAATCAATAGATTTTAACAGTTTCCTGATCTCGCTGTTACTGAGTTTCTCACAAGATTCCAGTTTTTCTTTAATATTCTCGGCAACATGATTCAGCTTTTTTAGATGCTTTACTTTCTTAAGCTTAGGCTTCTCTACTTTTCTTATGTCCCCATCAGAAATATAGACATACTTTTCATCAATTATACATAAAACAACGAATTTGCAGCCTTTATCCCGTCCTGCGGCTGATATTACTATCTGTCCCAAACTTATATCCTGCATATATTCACCTTCCGACCGGCTACAAAAGCGTCAGTATTTCAGGCTTGCCGTTTGTAATGACAATTGTATTCTCATAATGTGCCGATGGTTTTCCATCAGCCGTTACCACTGTCCAACCGTCTTCCCGGACCTTTACTGCATATTTGCCCTGATTTACCATGGGCTCAATTGCAAGTGCCATACCGGCCGCTAATCTGGGTCCCTTGTGCGGCAGCCCGTAATTAGGTATCTGCGGATCTTCATGCATGTTTCTTCCTATTCCATGCCCGACAAAATCCCTGACTACTGAAAATCCGTTTGACTCCACGTGTTTTTGTATGCTATGGGAAATATCAGACAATCGGTTACCGGGCAGAGCGTATTCAATCCCTTTGAAAAAACTCTCTTCAGTTACCTTTAAAAGCCTTTCCGTTTCTTTATCAATTCTCCCTATCCCGTAGGTCCTGGCTGCATCCCCATAATATCCGTCATAAACGGCTCCAATATCTATGCCTATTATATCTCCGTCCTTCAACACTGTAGGCCCCGGTATTCCGTGTACGACCTGCTCATTTATTGATGAACATATGCTGGCTGGAAATCCGTTATAATCTTTGAATGCAGGTATTGCTCCTCTTTTCCTTATATACTCTTCTGCAATTTCATCAAGTTCCAATGTAGTAATACCCGGTCTGATTGCCTTACGCAAAAGCTCATGGGTTTCCGCAACTATTCTGCCCGCTATTCGCATCAGCTCGATTTCTCTTGGAGACTTTATGCTAATCATTTAAATCTCTCCAATGCCCTGCAGATGTCTCCATATACTTTATCGGCAGGTTGCTCCCCATTTACAGAAATCAGAATTCCTTTTCCTTTGTAATAATCTATAAGAGGGAATGTCTGGTTTTTATATACATTCAAACGATTCATGACTGTTTCGGGCTTATCATCTTCCCTGATGTAAAGCTTTCCTCCGCACTTGTCGCAGATCCCATCCACCGCGGGCTTTAAAAAGCATAAATTATAGCTTTCTCCGCAATCACTGCATATCCTCCTGCCGGCCATTCTTTCAATAATTGTTTCGGCGGATACCTCCAGGTTCACAACTGCGTCAAGTTTTTTTTCCATTTTTTCAAGGTCCTTGTCTAAAGCTTCAGCCTGAGCTATGTTTCTCGGAAAACCATCCAACAGGAATCCTTCATTGCAATCCTCTTCAACAAGCCTGCTCTCTACAATGCTTACAGTCAAACTGTCCGGAACCAATAATCCTCTCTCGATAAACTTCTTTGCTTCTGCTCCAATGGTCGTATTTCTGCTGATATTGTCTCTGAATATATCCCCGGTGGATATGTGCGGTATTCCAAACTCCTTTTCTATACAGCTCGCCTGTGTACCTTTTCCGGATCCCGGCGAACCCAACAGAACTATCCTCATTTCTACCTCTCCAATCCGAGTTGTGCGCAATTTCGCACAGCTGCGTTAAATATACAACTAATTTATTTTAAGAATCCCTGGTAATTTCTCATCACCATCTGCGCTTCCACCTGCTTTACGAAGTCCATCGCAACACCGACAACTATGAGCAGTGAAGTGCTTCCGAAATACACCTTGATACCTGTAAAGTTCATAAGGAATATCGGAACTATGGCTATTACAGCCAGGAAAAATGCACCTACCAGCGTAATTCTGTTAAGTGATTTTGTTATAAAATCGGAGGTCGGTTTTCCCGGCCTGATTCCCGGTATAAATCCGCCATACTTCTTGATATTGTTAGCAACCTCTATAGGATTGAAGGTCACTGCTGTATAGAAGTATGTGAATCCAATAATCAGCAATGCATATAGTATGCTGTGAGCCCAGGATCCCCAGCCCAAATATGTGTTGAAAAACCTGTATGCCCCAGAATTCGGGAAGAATTGTGCTATTTGTCCCGGGAATGCTATTAATGACATTGCAAATATAACCGGTATTACTCCGGCTTGATTTACCTTAAGCGGAATATGAGTACTCTGTCCTCCGTACATCCTTCTGCCGACAACCCGCTTTGCATACTGTACCGGTATTCTTCTTTCACCCTCCTGAATAAATATAACAGCCATTATTATAAATATCGCAAATATCAGAAAGAAGGCTATCTCAATAAGATTTGTTGATTTAACCTTGTAGAGTTCATAAATTTTCAGAGCTCCGCCGGGCACTCTTGAGATTATACCGGCAAAGATCAAAAGAGATATACCGTTACCAATACCTTTTTCATTTATCTGTTCTCCCAGCCACATCAGGAAGGCTGTTCCGGCTGTGAGCGAAAGTGCAACCAATATAATAGATGCAGCGTCTGTTCTCAAAAGATACCCTCTGAGTCCGTAAGACAAGGCCAGGGCTTGGATAAGCGCCAAAACAACCGTACCGTATCTAGTGTACTGTGCTATCTTCCTTCTGCCTTCCTCCCCTTCCTTAGCCAGGGCTTCAAGACTCGGAATTGCAATGGTGAGAAGCTGCATAATAATAGTTGAGTTAATATAAGGTGTTATGCTCATTGCGAATATTGCGAAGTTATCAAATGCTCCACCTGAAATAGTGTTAAAAAATCCGAGTAAACCGCCGCTCTGAATAAGCCGTGACAGAGCTTCAGTATCCATACCAGGTACAGGAATGAAGCTTCCCAGTCTGAATATTACAAGCATTACGAGTGTAAAAAGCATTTTTTGTCTCAGATCAGGAATCTTCCAAGCATTTCTTAATGTGTTAAACACCCTAAATCACCTCTACCTTTCCTCCTGCTGCTGCAATCTTTTCTGCAGCTGTTTTGCTGAATTTATGTGCCTGAACCGTCAAGTTTTTTGTAAGATCACCATTGCCAAGTATTTTAACACCGGCAAGCATAGCTTTTACCAAGCCTGCTTCTTTTAATACCTCCGGATTTACAATTGTTCCGTTATCAAATCTTTCAAGGTCGCTGAGGTTAACAACAGCATATTCTTTTCTGAATACATTGGTGAAACCAATCTTCGGCAGCCTTCTGTACAAAGGCATCTGTCCGCCTTCGAAGCCGACCCTTACACCGCCGCCGGACCTGGACTTCTGTCCTTTTTGGCCTTTGCCTGCGGTTTTGCCCTGACCTGTTGCCGTACCTCTGCCAAGTCTTTTCTTAGACTTCGTTGTACCTTCTGCAGGTTTAAGCTCGTGTAATTTCATATTTACACCTCCTTGATTACATTTCCTTTACTTCAACCAAATGTATAACCTTCTGAATCATACCTCTTATCTGAGGTGTATCGTTATGTTCAACTTCACTGTTGATTTTTTTAAGTCCCAGAGCTTTAACTGTAGCTATCTGGTCTTCTTTCCTACCGATTGTACTCTTTACGAGTTTGACTTTAAGTTTAGCCAAGGTACTTCCCTCCTAGCCTATTATCTCTTCAACCGCTTTGCCTCTTAGCTTTGCCACATCTTCAACCGTTTTCAATGAAGCAAGGCCTTGAATCGTCGCATTTACCATGTTTCTTGGATTATTTGATCTCAAGGATTTTGTTCTTATATCCTTTATACCTGCCAGCTCAAGAACCGCACGAGCAGGGCCCCCTGCTATAACTCCGGTACCTTCTTTTGCCGGCATGAGAAGCACTCTGCCTGCGCCGGCAACTCCAATAACCTCATGAGGTATTGTAGTTCCGACTATGGATACCTTTATAAGATTCTTCTTGGCATCTTCGATACCTTTTCTTATTGCTTCAGGTATTTCTACTGATTTTCCGGTGCCGACTCCCACATAGCCATTCATGTCACCAACCACTACAATGGCGCTGAATCTGAAGTTCCTGCCGCCTTTAACAACCTTAGCAACTCTATTTATGGCAACAACCTTTTCCTTAAGGTCAAGTTTACTTGCATCTATTGGCTGCATCTATTTCCCTCCCTTATCCTAGAATTCCAATCCGGCTTCTCTAGCTGCGTCAGCCAGTTCCTTGACTCTGCCATGATATATATATCCGCCTCTGTCGAAAACAACCTGCTTAATGCCGGCATCTAATGCTTTTTTTGCTACCAACGTACCAACGGCCTTAGCTGACTCCTTGTTTCCGCCGTGACCTGGATTATCCTTTAACTCTTTATCCAGTGTTGAGGCTGATACTAAAGTAACACCCCTTGTGTCGTCAATTATCTGTGCATATATGTTGTTAAGGCTTCTGTAAACATTTAATCTGGGCCTCTCCGCTGTTCCGAAAACCTTCTTTCTCATTCTTAAATGTCTTTTCTGCCTTGTACTGTTTTTACTGGCTTTAGTTATCACCCTGTGTCACCCCTTTGCTATTTATTTCTTACCTGCTTTTCCTTCTTTACGCCTGATTACTTCATCAGAGTACTTAATGCCTTTGCCGAGATATGGCTCAGGCTCTCTTACAGCTCTGATATTGGCAGCATGTGTTCCGACCTTTTCCTTGTCCGCGCCCTTCACAATTATTTTGTTCGGAGCCGGTACCTCTGTTGTTATCCCTTCCGGATCATCCATTTCAACAGGATGTGAGTAACCCATCGTAAGTGTGAGCTTCTTGCCCGACTTGGCAGCTCTGTATCCTACGCCGTTTATTTCGAGTACTTTCTCAAATCCCTTCGAAACACCCTCAACCATATTGTTCAAAAGCGCTCTGGTAAGTCCGTGGAGTGCCCTGTGCATTTTCTGGTCGGTTGGCCTTGTTACTAATAATTTGCCGTCTTTTATCTCTATATTAATATCTTCATGCATCTTCTTTATAAGCTGACCTTTAGGCCCCTTGACTGAAACCGTATTGTCATCAGCTATTTTTACCTCAACTCCCTGGGGAATCTCAATAGGTAATTTCCCTATACGTGACATGCTTGCACCTCCTCTATACGTAAGATATTACCAAACGTAGCAAAGCACTTCTCCGCCGACACCCTGAAGTCTCGCATTTTTGTCCGTCATTATGCCTTTGGATGTTGAAATGATTGCTATGCCTAGCCCTCCAAGTACCTTTGGTATATCTTCATTTTTTGCATATACTTTAAGTCCCGGTTTGCTAATTCTCTTTAATCCTGTTATTACCTTCTGCTTGTTTGATCCATATTTGAGACTGATTCTGATTGTGTTTGTGCTTCCGTCTCCGATTATTTCGTAACCCTTTATATATCCTTCATCAAGCAGGATCTGCGCAATAGCTTTTTTCATATTGGATGCAGGAATATCAACAGTTTCATGCTTGACTGTGTTGGCATTCCTGATTCTTGTTAGCATATCAGCAATTGGATCAGTTGTAACCATTAATCTTAACCTCCCTTTTTCAGATGTCATCTTTCTGAGGTCTGAGACCAGAAACCAGAGGACTGATTTTCCCTCCTGTTCTGAACTCTACCATAAACTTTTTATTCTAACTTTATATACAATTCTTCCGCCTGTCCTGTCCGCCTTCGGGCATCCGGCTTCCGACTTCCGACTTCCGAAATTACCAGCTGGCCTTCTTAACACCTGGTATTTGCCCTTTATAAGCCAATTCCCTGAAGCAGATACGGCAGATACCGAACTTCCTCAAATAGGCATGAGGCCTTCCGCATATCTTGCATCTGGTGTAAGCTCTGGTCTTATACTTCGGTGTTCTCTGCTGCTTTAATACCATTGATTTTTTAGCCACAATTCTACCTCCTTCGCAAAGTTTCTGTATTAGCTTGCATAAGGCATTCCAAGGAGTCTCAAGAGTTCTCTTGCTTCCTCATCAGTCTCGGCTGTGGTTACAAAAATTATATCCATGCCTCTTATTTTATCAACCTTATCATAATCTATTTCAGGGAATATGAGCTGTTCCTTGATTCCGAGGGAGTAATTGCCTCTTCCGTCAAAGGAATTAACGGATACACCCCTGAAGTCTCTAACTCTCGGCAGAGCTATATTGAATAATTTATCAAGGAATTCATACATTTTATTGCCGCGAAGAGTAACTTTCGCACCAACAGACATTCCCTGTCTCACTTTAAATGCCGCTACCGATTTTTTAGCTTTTGTTATGACCGGCTTCTGTCCTGTTATTGTTCCAAGCTCAGATACTGCGGAGTCAAGGCCTTTGGCATTGTCTTTAGTATCTCCCAAGCCCATATTAATAACAACCTTTTCAAGTCTTGGTATTTGCATCACACTTTTATATTGAAACTTCTGCATCATTGCAGGAGCTACTTCGTTCAGGTATTTCTCTTTTAGTCTGGCCATTTCTTATTACCTCCCTTCAGAGACTATTTATCCAATATTTCGCCGCAGCTTTTACAGTATCTGACCTTTGACTTGTCATCCAGTACTCTGTGTCCCAGTCTTACGCCTTTTTTGCATTTGTCGCACCAAAGCATAACCTTGGAACTGAATATCGGCGATTCCTGATGTATTATTCCGCCCTGCTGCAAGTTTTTGCCGGGCTTTTTATGCTTTACGCTCATGTTTACACCCTCAACAAGTACCTTGCCTTCCTGCGGTAAAGCTATAAGCACTTTGGCCTTCTTGCCTTTATCCTTGCCGGAGATTACAACTACCGTATCTCCTTTTTTTATGTGTAATTTTTTAACTTCTGCATTTGCCATCCAAAACACCTCCCTTAAAGCACTTCAGGTGCGAGGGATATTATTTTCATAAAATCCTTTTCACGAAGCTCCCTGGCTACAGGCCCGAATATACGGGTTCCTCTTGGCTGCTTATCTTCTTTTATGATTACTGCCGCATTATCATCAAATCTTATATAGCTTCCGTCCGGGCGTCTCTTGCCCTTTACAGATCTTACTATAACAGCTCTTACAATTTCTCCCTTTTTAACAACACCGCCTGGTGTTGCATCTTTAACAGTAGCAACTATTACATCGCCTATGTTTCCATATCTTCTGGTGGAACCGCCTACTACACGAATACACAGCAGTTCCTTCGCCCCGGAATTGTCCGCTACGTTCAACCGTGTTTCCTGTTGAATCATTTAAAACCCTCCTTTCGGAATTTTACTTGGCCTTCTCGATTATTTCAACAAGTCTCCATCTTTTATCCTTGCTTAATGGCCTTGTTTCCATAATTTTTACTTTATCGCCTATCTTACATTCGTTGTTTTCATCATGGGCCTTGAACTTAGTTGTTCTCTTTATTGATTTACCGTAAAGAGGATGACGAACCAATGTCTCAATGCCTACAACTATTGTCTTGTCCATCTTGTCGCTTATAACCTTGCCGATTCTTGTCTTCCTATTATTTCTATCCAATGTCTAAACCTCCTTCTTACTACTTTGCCTGTACAGACTTAAGTTCATTTTCTTTAAGGATGGTTTTTATTCTAGCAATAGATTTCTTTACATCTTTTACCCTCATAGGGTTCTCAAGCTGTCCTGTAGCCATTTGAAATCTAAGATTAAAAAGCTCTCCTTTTAATTCATTCAGCTTCTGTTCCAGTTCTTTTACCGACATATCGCGAAGCTTGTTAGCTTTCATTTGTATCACCAACCATTTCCTCAGTTTCGCGGCGGGTTACAAACTTGCACTTTATGGGAAGCTTATTCTCCGCCAGCCTAAGAGCTTCTCTGGCTACTTCTTCCTCAACACCCGCTACTTCAAATAATACTCTGCCCGGCTTTACAACAGCTACCCAGTATTCAGGAGCACCCTTACCGGAACCCATACGTGTTTCGGCAGGTTTCTGAGTGACCGGTTTATCCGGGAAAATCTTTATCCATATCTTTCCGCCTCTTTTTGTATGCCTTGTCATTGCCTGTCTGGCGGCTTCAATCTGATTGCTTGTGATCCAGCCCGGCTCAGTAGCCTGAAGCCCGAATTCACCATATGCTATAAAATTGCCTCTCGTTGCCTTGCCACTCATGCTGCCTCTCATCTGCTTACGGTGTTTGACTCTTTTTGGTATCAACATTATGCTTCTCCTCCTTCCGCAGCTGCTTCATTCAGCTTAGCCTGCTCGCCCTTACGAGTTTTGGCTTGTGGAAGAACCTCCCCTTTATATATCCAGACCTTAACGCCTATCCTTCCATAGGTAGTGTGTGCTTCTGCGAATCCATAATCTATATCTGCTCTCAAAGTCTGTAGAGGAATTGTTCCTTCACGATACCATTCGCTTCGTGCAATTTCTGCTCCGCCAAGACGGCCTGCGCACATAGTCTTAATACCCTTGGCACCTACTCTCATTGTCCTCTGCATTGACTGCTTCATTGCCCTTCTGAATGATATTCTCTTTTCCAGCTGTGCCGCTATATTCTCTGCAACAAGCTGAGCATCCAGTTCCGGTACTTTTATCTCTGTAATATTAACTGTAACACCCTTGTTGTTAGTGAGCTTTTCCAATTGCTTCTTAAGCTCTTCAATACCGGCTCCGCCTTTTCCGATTACCATACCCGGCTTTGCCACGTGTATATTAATCTTTATTTTTCCGGCAGTTCTTTCTATTTCAACTCTTGAAATTCCTGCGGTGAAAAGCTTGGTTTTCAAGAACTCTCTTATCTTATTATCTTCTACAAGAAAATCTGCAAAGCTCTTATCATCTGCATACCATTTTGTGTCCCAATCCTTAATAATGCCAACCCTTAGTCCGTGCGGATTTACCTTTTGGCCCACTAAAATCCCTCCTTCTTCACTCTTTTTCCTTAACCGCCAATGTAATATGGCTTGTTCTTTTTAGTATCCTTACACCTCTGCCGTGTGAAGCTGCCCTAAATCTCTTAAGAGTGGGTCCCTGAGTGGCATAAACTTCTGAGATATATAATTTATCAGCATTCATTTCATAATTATTCTCAGCATTGGCCACTGCTGATTTTAAGAGCTTCTCCAGTATCGCTGATGCGGCTTTTGGCGTATGTTTCAGTATTGCAAAGGCTTCACTGACCTTTTTACCTCTTATCAAATCTATAACTATATTAACCTTTCTTGAGGAAATTCTAATATATTTAGCTATTGCCCTAGCTTCCACAGGAAATACCTCCTTCCGTATTATCGCTTAGTTTGATGCCTCTTCCTATTTCAGAGCTGTGGACCTCTCCGTATGGTGCCCGTGGCCTCTGAAAGTTCTGGTGGGAGCAAATTCACCCAGCTTGTGTCCTACCATATCCTCTGTCATGTATACAGGAACATGCTTCCTGCCGTCATACACAGCTATAGTATGGCCGACCATTTCAGGGAATATTGTTGAACTCCTTGACCAGGTCTTGATAACAACCTTTTTGTTGCTCTTATTCATATCTATAATTTTCTTTAATAGTTTCTCATCAACATAAGGTCCTTTTTTTGTTGAGCGGCTCATTGATTTGCCTCCTTTCGAGTACTATTTCTCATTTCTTCTCTTAACAATAAACTTGCTCGAAGCTTTCTTATTGTTTCTGGTCTTATATCCAAGTGTTGGCTTGCCCCAAGGTGTAACAGGCCCCGGCCTTCCTATTGGTGACCTGCCTTCACCGCCTCCATGAGGATGGTCTACAGGATTCATTACTGAGCCTCTTACTGTCGGTCTTATTCCCATGTGCCTCTTTCTGCCGGCACTGCCTATTGAAATATTTTCGTGATCCAGGTTCCCTACCTGGCCAATTGTTGCTTTGCATTCAACCCTGATCATTCTGACTTCTCCGGATGGAAGCCTTACCTGTGCATATTCCCCTTCTTTTGCCATAAGCTGTGCAGAGTTTCCTGCCGCTCTTACCAGTTGAGCACCTTTGCCTGCCTTAAGCTCTATGTTGTGTATTACTGTACCTATCGGTATGCTTTTTAAAGGTAAAGCATTTCCGACCTTTATATCGGCATTTTCTGACGATATTATTGTGTCTCCCACTTTTAGCCCGTTTGGAGCAATAATATATCTCTTCTCGCCGTCAGCATAAAAAAGCAGTGCGATATTGGCAGACCTGTTAGGATCATACTCGATTGCCGCAACCTTTGCCGGTATATCAATTTTGTCCCTCTTGAAGTCAATTATTCTGTACTGTCTCTTATGTCCGCCCCCCTGATGCCTTACTGTTATCTTGCCGTAATTATTTCTTCCAGCTTTACTTTTTAATATTTCAACCAGGGATTTCTCCGGTTCGGTTTTTGTAATTTCTTCAAAGGTTGAAACCGTCATATTACGTCTAGCTGGAGAAGTCGGATTATACTTTTTAATTGCCATTTTTTCTCCTCCTTTTACAGTCCTTCGAAGAATTCGATGCCCTTGCTATCTTTTGTAAGCTTTATGATTGCTTTCTTGTAGCCGGGTCTTCTTCCTTCATATTTTCCCATTCTCTTCATTTTACCCAATACTTTGACTGTATTGACTTTGTCTACTTTTACCTTGAATATCTCTTCAACAGCATTTTTTATTTCAGTCTTGTTAGCATTAACATCAACTATAAAGGTGTATTTCTTGTCTGCCATTTCGCTCATGCTTTTTTCGGTGATTACCGGCCTTCTGATTATATCGTAAGCGTTCATTATGCATACACCTCCTCGACTTTTTTAACAGCATCCTTTGTAATTACGAACTTGTCATACTTTAAAATGTCAAATACATTCAATGTATTTACAAAGGTGGCTTTTACGCCTTCTATGTTCCTTGCCGATTTAACAACATTTTCGTTGTTGTCAGCCAAAACAATGAGAGCCTTTGAATCAATGTTAAGATTCTCAAGCAAGTTTACAACCTGCTTTGTCTTTGGTGCATCAAAGTTCAGCTCTTCAATAACAACTATGCTGTTTTCATTAACCTTTGAACTTAGTGCAGACTTCATTGCTATTCTCTTTATCTTCTTAGGTACTGTATACCTGTATGATCTTGGCTTTGGAGCAAATACGACGCCACCCTTCTTCCACTGCGGGGACCTGATGCTCCCATGTCTTGCCCTGCCTGTTCCCTTTTGTCTCCAGGGTTTGATTCCTCCGCCTCTTACTTCGGCTCTGGTCAGGGCTGACTGAGTTCCCTGCCTCTGGTTAGCAAGATACATCTTAACTACCTGCTGCATTGCTTCAACGTTTACATCCACGCCGAATATATTTTCATTTAATTCGATTTCTCCAACCTGTTTGCCACTTATATTGTAAAGTGCTACATTAGGCATTTTACATCCTCCTTTCTACCTCGAATGCTTTATCAAGCTTTCACTGTATCTTTTATCATTACCAGTGAACCTCTTATTCCCGGAATACCGCCTTTTACAAGGATAATGTTCTTTTCCGGATCAACCTTTACTACTTCGAGGTTTACCACTGTTGTATTTTCTGCGCCCATATGCCCCGGAAGCTTCTTCCCGGGAATTGTTCTTGAGGGACTGGATGACGCACCCATTGAACCTGCCCATCTGTGGTATTTGGAGCCGTGCTTCATTGGCCCTCTGTGGAAATTGTGCCTCTTGATGGCGCCTGCAAATCCTTTGCCCTTTGATACGCCGCTTATATCTACTCTGTCGCCTTCCTTAAAGATGTCCACCTTTATTTCCTGGCCGACTTCGTAAGATGCTGCATCTTCAAGCCTGAATTCCCTAAGATATCTTTTTGTTGCAACCTTTGCTTTGGCAAAATGTCCTTTTAATGGCTTTGTAACCTTTTTCTCGGCTTTATCATCAAAGCCAACCTGTATTGCTTCATATCCTTCATTTTCTATAGTTTTTTTCTGTACCACTATGTTGGGGTTAGCAGCTATTACAGTTACAGGAACCGCTTTACCTTCATTATTAAATATCTGAGTCATTCCAACTTTTAAACCCAGTATTGCTTTTTTCATTAATTACACCTCCGAAATTTACAGCGGACCGCTTGGCGGTCATACTAAATTTTATTTCCGTCACTAGTCCCCGGCCTTCAGTCTCCAGCTTCAGGGAAATTTCTTCGAAATCCCGCTCAAATCCTATGACTAGCAACTCGCAGCTCGTGACTGTTTTATAATTTTATTTCAATGTCGACACCTGCCGGCAGATCCAGTCTCATAAGCGAATCAACAGTCTTTGGTGTCGGGTTAAGTATGTCAATCAGTCTCTTATGAGTCCTCATTTCGAACTGCTCTCTTGAATCCTTGTACTTGTGCACTGCACGAAGTATCGTGACTATTTCCTTCTCAGTCGGAAGCGGCACCGGACCTGATACCTTTGCACCCGTCCTTTTTGCTGTCTCGACTATTCTTTCTGCTGACTGGTCAATCAGTATGTGATCATATGCCTTCAGTCTGATTCTAATTTTTTGTTTTGCCATTTTCAATTCCCTCCTTTTCATCGCACGCTTTATTTTGCTGACGTGCAACCGCATACTGTTATACACTCATCCGGGTGTGTTCTATTTTTTTATCAGTGCCCGGCATCCCGGACACTTCATTTTCACCCGCAGCAGCATAATCAGTAGAGTCGCCCGAATTCTAGAAACGGACATTACTCTATAAGAATTCAGCCGCAAATCATATCAACTGCGGCTTTCCAGAATACGCCCATTAAGGCTTAATCTGCAACCTCTTACTTCATCGCATGCTGAATAAGTATCGCAACCTTATATATTTTATAACATTTTAGGACAAATTACAATACCTTTAAAACCGTTATTTAAATATTTTTTTACAACCTATTTTTACAGTCTCAAAGGACCGGGATAATCCCAGTCCTATGAGACTAAAAATTTATTCGATTACCGATGCAACAGCACCTGATCCAACTGTTCTTCCGCCTTCACGTATAGCAAATCTCAAGCCTTCTTCTATTGCTATCGGAGTGATAAGCTTTATTGTCATTTCTATATGGTCACCGGGCATGCACATTTCTACTCCTGCCGGTAATTCAATTACTCCCGTTACGTCTGTTGTCCTGAAATAAAACTGCGGCCTGTATCCGTTGAAGAATGGAGTATGCCTTCCGCCTTCTTCCTTTGTCAGTACGTATACCTGTGCTTTGTAGTGTGTATGAGGCTTTATTGATCCGGGCTTTGCAAGTACCTGCCCTCTTTCTATCTCATTCCTCTGTACTCCTCTTAACAGTACCCCTATGTTGTCTCCTGCCTGTGCCTGCTCAAGAAGCTTCCTGAACATTTCCACTCCTGTTACTACCGTGGATCTCGGCGCATCTGCAAGCCCTACTATTTCTACCGTATCCGATACCTTTACTGTTCCTCTTTCTACTCTTCCTGTTGCCACTGTTCCTCTTCCGGTTATCGAGAATACGTCTTCCACAGGCATAAGGAACGGTTTGTCTGTCTGTCTCTGCGGTGTGGGTATATAGGTGTCTACTGCATTCATTAGCTCATGTATCCCCTTGCACCATTCACAGTCTTCTTTTCCGCATCCGCACTCCAGTGCCTTTAATGCCGATCCCGCTATAATCGGGGTATTATCTCCATCGAATTCATACTCTGTAAGCAGTTCCCTTACTTCCATTTCTACAAGTTCGATAAGTTCTGCATCATCTACCATGTCAACCTTGTTCAGAAATACCACTATGTAGGGTACTCCTACCTGACGGGACAATAGTATGTGCTCTCTTGTCTGAGGCATAGGACCGTCTGCTGCCGATACAACAAGGATTGCTCCGTCCATCTGTGCTGCTCCTGTTATCATGTTCTTTACATAGTCAGCGTGGCCAGGGCAGTCAACATGGGCATAATGCCTGTTGGCTGTCTCATATTCAACATGGGCTGTGTTTATTGTTATTCCTCTTTCCTTTTCTTCCGGTGCCTTGTCTATTTCGTCATACTTTGTTGCAGTTGCCTGGCCATACTTTGAAAGTACAACCGTTATAGCTGCTGTAAGTGTAGTCTTGCCATGGTCAACATGGCCTATTGTCCCTATGTTTACATGGGGTTTGGTTCTTTCATATTTTGCCTTTGCCATTTTACTT
>JAGOLK010000025.1 GCA_017994115.1 Clostridia bacterium
CAATTAGTTTAGTTAATACAGCAAAACGAGTCAATTGATTTTGGGACATTAGATAATGCACCTCATTCTTCATAGTGACATTTTATCACGATAGTTTACAAGGTGACATTATCACACGATAATCACAGTGTGAAGTGTTTTTGCTTGACAAAATATATATTGATTTGTATAATAAAATTTGTTAATCAGAGAGAATAATCATAGGTGGTTGAATGGAACTTAATTTTGCAGGGATATCTAAATCCGAAGGTGTAAAAGAGAGATTCGAAATCATAGAATATCCTATTGACAGTACTATTGTGTTCTGCGGTGAGAATTTGAATATTGTTTCTCCCATTACGGTGAAAGGCAGTGCGGTCAACTATGAAGGAAAGATAAGTGTTGATCTTACGATTACCGCAACAGTGGAGAGGACATGTTCGAGATGTTTGGAAATCTTCACTGAAGAAGTTCAGGCAGATTCAAATTATGTTTTTGTCAAAGATATAGCGGATGACAAGGAAGACTATTATATATACAGAGGAGACAAGGCGGACATAACAGACCTTGTTCTTGGAGATATAGCAGCCAAGCTTGCCATGAAGCCACTTTGTAAGGCCAACTGCAAAGGACTGTGTACTGTATGCGGTAAGAATAGGAACAGTATCGACTGCCAATGCAAAAGCGAAGAAGTTGATCCAAGGATGCAAGCTTTAAGCAAGCTGCTGGACAGAAAGTAAGGAGGTGTTTATATTGGGTTTACCGAAGAGAAGACACTCACAAGCGAGAAGAGATAAAAGGAGAGCTAATTGGAAATTGGCTTTGCCGGGACTGGTTGCATGTCCGCAGTGCCATGAGCCGAAGCTTCCTCACAGGGTATGCAAATCTTGCGGTTATTATAAGAACAGAACGGTTATAAAGACAGAAGAATAATAATAGTTTATGATAAGACAAGGAGATATTTCTCCTGTCTTATTTATTTTTTGCAGACACGAGCAGACACGGGGACGTTTCTCCCAGACACGGGGACGTTTCTCCTGTCTCGCTTTCAGTGAGACAGGAGAAACGTCCCCATGTCTTTCAGGAGAAACGTCCCCATGTATTTTTTAAAAAACTATTGCATATTTAGTGTTAAGTATTATATATTAGTATTAGAACCAGGTACTAAATCATAGTAGTATATCTAAGTATTGGAGGTTTGAATATGAAGCAGGGGGGCATTAGCAAGAAAGAAAGACAGTCGAGTCTGATGAACAAAATAAAGACAGACCCTTTTCTTACTGATGAAGAACTTGCGGAAAGCTTCAATGTGAGCATACAGACTATTAGGCTTGACAGGCTTGAGCTGGGAGTACCGGAGCTGAGAGAAAGAATAAAAAGTGTTGCCGAGGATAACTATACCAAGGTCAGGTCCCTTCATGGCAAAGAAATATTCGGGGAACTGGTTGATCTGAATCTTGGAGTAAGCGGAATTTCTATACTTGAAACTGATAATAATCTTGCATTTGAAAAGACAAATGTGGTTAAAGGGCAGTACATATTTGCACAGGCCGAATCTCTTGCCATTGCGGTAATTGATGCAAATGTCGCTCTTATAGGAGTTGCAAATATCAAGTACAAGAATCCCGTATTTGCAGGTGATAAGCTGATAGCAAAGGCTGAAGTCGTAAGGACCAGAGGCAACAAGTATTTTGTGTGGGTTTTCATAAGAGTAAAGCAGGCTGAAGTGTTCAGAGGAAAATTCATCCTGGTGTCCTTCAGTAATTAGGCCATATAGTAACATATAGGAGGTTTGAATATGCGGATAGCTGTTGATGTAATGGGAGGCGACAATGCTCCGGGGGCAATAATCGACGGGGCAGTAATGGCACTGAAAGAATACGGAGCAGAGATATATCTGGTCGGCTTAAGGGACGAGATATTGAAATATCTCGGAGAGGAATACAAAAACCACCAAAAGGTTAATATAGTTGAAGCTTCAGAAATAATCAACGTAGATGAAGCACCTGTAAATGCAATTAAGCAGAAAAAGGATTCTTCCATGGTAGTAGGCTTAAAGCTTGTGAAGGACGGACAGTGCGATGCTTTTGTATCAGCAGGAAGTACCGGAGCATTTCTTGCAGGCTCCCTCCTCAAGGTGGGAAGGATAAAAGGAATAGACAGGCCGGCACTTTCACCGCTGCTGCCGACATTAAAGGGGAGCTGCATGATTATTGATGCGGGGGCAAATGTGGACAGTAAGCCGAAGAATCTTCAGCAATATGCGGTAATGGGCTCTATATACATGGAAAAGGTAATGGGGATTAAAAAACCAAGAGTCGGACTTTTGAATATTGGTGCCGAAGCATCCAAAGGGAATGAATTGACCAAGCAGAGCTATGATCTGATAAAAAATACAGGCGTAAATTTCATCGGGAATACTGAAGCCAGGGATATAATCAGCGGAGTCTGTGATGTATGCGTATGCGACGGTTTCGACGGCAATGTGCTTTTAAAGACCACAGAAGGTGTAGCTATGACATTATTTAAGCTTCTTAAGGATGAGTTTATGAAAAGCTTAAAAACAAAGCTTGGGGCCATGCTGCTTATGGACA
This sequence comes from Clostridia bacterium, assembly GCA_017994115.1. Classification (GTDB taxonomy): domain Bacteria; phylum Bacillota; class Clostridia; order Lutisporales; family Lutisporaceae; genus BRH-c25. The sequence continues at coordinate 2,574 of JAGOLK010000025.1, forward strand.
GCTTGAAGAATATAAAGAAAAGTTTTGATTACACTGAAGTAGGGGGAGCACCATTTCTGGGTATTAACGGCATTATGATAAAAGCCCACGGCAGTTCGGATGCAAAAGCAATAAAAAATGCCATAAGACAAGCAAAAATACTGTATGACAACAAATGCCTGGATACAATAATGGAAGAAATTATCAAATTAGGAGTTGAAAACACTGATGAACAAGCTTAGGAATGCAGGCATAATAGGAACAGGAAGCTGCCTGCCGGATAAAATAGTGACAAACCAGGATATGGAGAAAATAGTTGATACCACAGACGAATGGATAAGAACGCGTACAGGAATAAGTGAAAGAAGAATAACGGATGAAAATACTGCCACTTCCGATCTTGCAACTGTTGCTGCTTTGAGGGCTTTGGAAAATGCCAATATCAGACCTGAAGAAATCGATTTGATCATAGTTTCTACAGTTACTCCTGATATGATGTTCCCTTCTACAGCCTGCATAGTGCAGAAGAATATCGGGGCAGTCAATGCCGCTGCTTTTGATCTTGAAGCGGCTTGTTCGGGGTTCTTATACGGGCTTGCTATTGCAGACAGCCTTGTAAGAGCAGGGAGCTTTAACAAAATACTTGTAATCGGCGCAGAGACTCTGACAAAAATACTTGATTTTACTGACAGAAATACCTGTGTTATATTTGGTGACGGTGCAGGGGCCGCAATAATTTCGGAGGTACCTGAGGGATATGGAATAATGTCTACATACATTGGGGCGGACGGAAGCGGCGGAGATCTTCTGAAAGTACCTGCCGGCGGGTCAAGGATTCCTGCAAGCGCCGAGAGCGTTCAAAACAGAATGCATTATGTGAAAATGGATGGCAAAGAGGTATTTAAATTTGCGGTAAAAATTATGGGTGATGCCGCTGAGGCTGCATTGGAAAAATGCAGGCTGACAAAGGAGGATGTTGACTTTTTTATACCCCATCAAGCAAATATAAGAATTATCGAAGCCTCAGTTAAAAGGTTGAAAATATCCAATGATAAGGTATACGTAAATTTGGACAGATACGGCAATATGTCGTCTGCTTCAGTGGCAATCGCCATAGACGAAGCAAGCAGAAAAGGTTTGTTGAAGGACGGAGATACTATTGTACTTGTAGGCTTCGGCGGAGGCCTGACCTGGGGATCAGCCGCATTAAAATGGAAAAGCATCGGGAGGGAATAATATGTTTAAGACTTCAATTTGCGAAATATTAGGAATAGAATACCCCATACTGCAGGGAGGAATGGCTTGGGTTGCTACTGCAGAACTTGCAGCAGCCGTGTCCAATGCGGGAGGCCTGGGTATAATCGGCGCGGGAAATGCACCGGGAAGCTATGTGAGAGATGAGATAAGAAAGGTGAAGGAGCTTACGGATAAACCCTTCGGAGTAAATATAATGCTTCTATCTCCCTTTGTAGATGAGGTTATAGATATTGTATATGAAGAAAAAGTTCCGGTTATTACCACAGGTGCCGGAAACCCGGGAAAATATATTGCCCGGTTCAAAGATATCGGAACAAAGGTAATACCGGTAGTTCCGGCTGTAGCCCTGGCAAAAAAAATGGAGCATGAGGGTGTTGATGCCGTAATAGCGGAAGGCACAGAATCAGGAGGACATGTGGGAGAATTAACTACAATGGCATTGTTGCCCCAGGTAATTGATGCGGTAAAAATTCCTGTCATAGCAGCCGGAGGAATAGCTGACGGAAGAGGACTGGTGTCGGCACTGGCTCTTGGAGCTCAAGGGGTTCAGATGGGTACAATTTTTGTATGCGCTTCCGAATGTACAGCCCATGAAAACTACAAAAAGGCAATTATAAAGGCCGGAGACAGGGGAACAGTAGTAACAGGAAAAGCCACAGGGCATCCGGTGAGAATTCTGAAGAACAAGCTGGCACGGGAATTTGAAAAGCTTGAAAAAGCCTCTGCAGCCGTTGAGGAATATGAAAAACTAGGAGTGGGACGTCTGAGGGCTGCTGTTGTAGAAGGCGACGCAGATTATGGTTCGGTTATGGCGGGACAGATTGCAGGCCTTGTAAAGGAAATAAAACCTGCAAAGGATATTATAGAAGACATAATGAATGAGGCAAATGAAGTGATTAGCTCAATTAATGCATTGGTGAAGGAGGAGTAAAATGCCGAAAATAGCTTGTATTTTCCCGGGACAAGGAGCACAATACCCGGGTATGGGGAAGGAATTGGCACAGAATTACAAGGAAGCAATGAATATATTTGACCTTGCAAGTGAAAGACTGGGAATTGATATGAAAAAGCTTTGCTTTGAGGGTGATGAAGAAGAGCTGAAGAAAACCGAAAATACACAGCCTTCAATCCTTACTGTGAGTATAGCATTGCTGGAAGTGCTGAAGCTCAAGGGTATTGAACCTCAAATAGCTGCCGGGTTAAGTCTTGGAGAATACTCAGCCCTTGTTGCATCCAAAGCCATAAGCTTCACGGATGCAGTTGCATTGGTGAAAAAGAGAGGGAAGTACATGCAGGAGGCAGTTCCTGCCGGAGAAGGCACAATGGCGGCAATAATGGGCATCGAAAGGGAATCTGTGATGGAATGCCTTAAGATGGCAAGCAGTTATGGTGTGGTAGAGGCGGCTAATTTCAACTGTCCGGGACAGGTTGTCATAGCCGGGCATACAAGAGCTGTTGAAAAGGCATGCTCAATACTGAAGGAAAGAGGAGCAAGGAAGGCAATTATGCTTCCGGTCAGCGCGCCTTTTCATTCAAGCCTGTTAAAGCCGGCAGGGGAAAAGCTTGCAGCCGAACTAGAAAATGTGAATATCTCGGATAATGAGCTTCCTGTCGTCTCTAATGTAAATGCCCAGGTAATAATGAACAAATATGAAATAAAAAGATGCCTTATAGAACAGGTAAGCAGTTCCGTGCTATGGGAGGACAGCATCAGGCGGATGATTGACATGGGAGTGGATACGTTTATTGAAGTAGGGCCCGGAAGGACACTATCCGCTTTCGTTAAAAAAATTGACAAGAACCTTTATGTTCATAATGTGGAGAACATTGATACACTGGAGAATACTATAGTAAGCATAAGGGAGAGATTGGAATGCAATTAAAAGGCAAAACCGCAGTCGTTACAGGCGGCTCAAGAGGAATTGGCAGAGCCATAGCACTTGAACTCGCATCCTGCGGAGCAAACGTTGTGGTGAACTACACCAGGAATTCAAAAGCAGCCGATGAGGTTGTCGCGGAAATTGAAGCAATGGGTTTGTCAGGGATGGCTGTAAAGGCTGATGTTTCCATAGCTTCCGAGGTAGAAAATTTGGTAAATGAAGTATTAAAAACTTTCGGCAGCATAGATATATTAGTAAATAATGCAGGGATTACAAGGGATAACCTGATAATCCGCATGACGGAAAAAGAATTCGATGAAGTTATCAATACTAACCTGAAAGGTGCATTTATATGCACAAAGGCTGTATCCAGAGTAATGATAAAGCAAAAGTCGGGTAAAATAATAAATGTTTCCTCAGTGGTCGGTATAGTTGGTAACGCGGGACAGTCCAACTATGCGGCAGCTAAAGCGGGACTAATTGGTTTTACTAAGTCCATGGCAAAGGAGCTGGCAAAGAGAGGCATCAATGTTAATGCAGTTGCTCCGGGCTTTATTCAGACAGATATGACCTCTGTGCTTCCTGAGAATGTGAAAGAGGAGTTTCTTAAAAGTATTCCTCTGATGCGTATAGGAAAGCCTGAAGATATAGCAAATACAGTGTTGTTTCTGGCGTCAGAATATTCTGACTATATTACCGGTCAAGTAATTAATATTGACGGTGGTATGGTTATGTAATATTATCATATTATAAATTCCTGAAGGGAGGTGAACTGGATGATTTTTGAAAAAGTTCAGGAGAAAGTAGCTGAGCAGCTTGGTATAGAACCAGAAGAGATTACATTGGAGTCTTCCTTCATTAATGATTTGGGTGCTGATTCACTTGATATAGTGGAGCTGTTAATGGCGCTGGAAGAAGAGTTTGATATAGAAATACCAGATGAAGAAGCAGAAAAGCTGTCTACAGTTGGTGATGTGGTGGAATACATAAAAAGCAATAAATAAAAAATGTCCCGATAGCGGGACATTTTTCATTGCTTGATATGCAATGTATTCCAATTCATTAGTAAATATATATATCATCATTATAAGGAGAGGAAACGATTGAACAAGAGAAGAGTGGTTGTAACAGGAATAGGAGTTATTTCTCCCATTGGAACAGGCAAGGAGAAATTCTTTAAGAGCCTGAAAGAAGGCATAAGCGGCGTGGATTATATAACAAGGTTTGATACGGAAGGCTTTGACACAAAAATAGCCGCAGAGGTAAAGGATTTTGATCCATCCGAGTACTTCGACAGGAAGGAATGCAGGAGAATGGACAGATTTTCGCAATATGCAATTGCTGCTTCCAAAATGGCCGCGGAGGATTCGCATATAAATGTTGAAGCATTGGACAGCAACATGTTCGGTGTTTGCATAGGCTCAGGCATAGGCGGAATGGAGACCATGGAAGCACAGTATGATATATTGAAGGAAAAGGGGCCCGGAAGGGTCAGCCCTTTCATGATTCCAATGATGATATCCAATATTGCTGCAGGGAATATTTCCATTGCCTTGAATGCAAAGGGGCCCAGTATTACAGTTGTAACAGCATGCGCATCCGCTACCAATGCTATCGGTGAAGCCTTCAAGATTATTCAGAGAGGAGACGCTGATATAATGGTTACAGGGGGGACTGAAGCCTCTATAACCCCTTTGTCTTTAGCCGGTTTCTGTTCTATGAAGGCTTTATCAACGAGAAATGATGATCCAAAGACGGCGTCAAGGCCCTTTGATAAGGATAGAGACGGTTTTGTTATGGGAGAAGGGGCAGGGATGCTGATTATTGAAGAGCTTGAACATGCGCTGAAAAGAGGCGCAGTGATATATGGGGAAATAGCAGGCTATGGCGCCACCGGAGATGCATATCATATTACGGCACCGGCTCCTGACGCTGACGGAGCATACAGAGCCATGCTCATGGCTGTCAACGATGCGGGAATAAATGCCTGCGAACTGGATTATATAAATGCTCACGGAACTTCAACCGACTTGAATGATAAACTGGAGACCCTGGCAATAAAAAGGCTTCTCGGAGAGGACACAAAAAAAGTTGCAGTAAGCTCTACAAAGTCAATGACGGGACACCTCCTTGGGGCAGCAGGGGCAGTCGAGGCAATAGCATGCCTGATGGCAATAAATGAAGGAGTGATTCCTCCGACAATTAACTATACAACTCCCGATGAGGAGTGTGATTTGGACTATGTTCCCAATAAGGCTGCCAATAGGAAGGTAGACTGGGCAATGTCGAACTCCTTGGGCTTTGGCGGCCATAATGCAAGCATTGTATTGAAAAAATACCAATAAGTGATATTATAGGGATTGAGGACCAATCCCTATTTTTATCGCGAAAGCGCATATGCTTTTGCCTATAAACCGGAAAGGCAGTTGGGAGGAGTGGAAATGCCCGTTATTGATGAAAAGCGGCTGAAGCAGCTAAATGAATTTGAGAGTATCATAGGATATTCCTTCAAGAATATCAGCGTATTAAACAATGCCCTTACTCACAGCTCTTACGTGGCTTCAAAGTCAGATCATCAAGAACACAATGAGAGGCTTGAATTTATCGGAGACGCTATTCTTGACATGGTAATAAGCCTTTATTTGTATAAAAAGTGCAAGAACCTGACCGAAGGAAGCCTTACCAGGTTCAGGGCGGGGATTGTGTGCGAGCAGTCACTGTATTGCGCATCAAACAACCTGAAGCTTGGGGAATACCTGCTGTTAAGCAAAGGTGAAGAGAATACGGGAGGCAGGAAGAGGGTTTCAATACTGGCAGACGCTTTTGAGGCAGTTATTGCAGCTATTTACCTGGACGGCGGCATAAAAAAGGCAAAGGAGTTTATTTTAAAAAATCTTGAGCCTACTATCAAGAATGCAGTTGAGAATAAGTTATTCAGTGATTATAAGTCTTTCCTGCAGGAGTATGTCCAGAAAAACAATTCGGGTAAGCTGAGTTATAAGCTGGTCAGGGAGGAAGGGCCGGATCATGATAAAACCTTTGAAGTAGCATTGTATTTAAACAACGGGATTATAGGAAGAGGAGAAGGCCGCAGCAAGAAGGATGCGCAGCAGTCTGCAGCAAGAGATGCCATCGCCGGCCTGGGTGTAAGGAATGTCTAAGAAGCATTATATCATTCCGATTTTTGTACCTCATAAAGGCTGCCCCCATGATTGCATATTCTGCAACCAGAAAAAAATCACAGGCCAGATTGAAGAAGTGACAGCAAAGGACGTAAAGGCTAAGATTGAAGATTATCTTGATACGATACATGAAGGCGGCAGCCATATTGAAGTCGCATTTTACGGGGGAAGTTTTACGGCAATACCCCTTGAATACCAGGAGCAGTTGCTGGATGCGGCTTTTATGTATGTTAAAGCCGGAAAAATAGCAGGCATAAGAGTCTCAACAAGGCCTGACTGCATAGATGCCAGGATTTCAGAGAATCTGAGGAAATATGGAGTGCGGACAGTGGAGCTAGGGGTTCAGTCAATGGATGAAGATGTACTTAAGCTGTGCAACAGGGGCCATTCTCCGGAGGATGTGATTAGCGCAGTCGGGATTCTGAAAGAATTCGGCTTTTCGGTCGGTGTACAGATGATGATAGGCTTGCCCGGCGATACTGAGGAAAAGGCTGTGAAGACTGCAAAAGCCCTTATCGCACTTAAGCCCGATATAGCAAGAATATATCCTGCCCTGACAATAAAGAACACATATATGGAAGAAATGTTCCTCAGAGGAGAATATCAACCCCTGACCCTTGATGAGGCTGTTGAATTATCAAAGAAGCTGCTGATACTTTTTGAGAGCAACGGAATAAATGTAATAAGGATAGGGCTTCAGCCTACAGAGAATATAAATTCGGGAAAGGATGTCGTTGCGGGGCCCTTTCATCCTTCAATGAGGCACCTGGTTGAATCTCTCATATACAGGGACATGTTGGCTTATTTATTGGAAAAGGAAGGAGAAAAGAAGGAAATAACCTTGGGGATAAACCCGAAAAATGTATCTGAATTGGTGGGGCATAAGAAAAACAATATTGACTACATAAAATCAAAATTTTTTATCGACAAAATTGAAATATTCCAGGATAAGAGTGTAGAAGACGGTACTATAATGCTAAATAATGGAAAAATATCCGTTATTATGTCAAAGAAAGACTATTATTCCATTTCGTCTAAATAAAGGTATTTGAAGATTTATATAGAATATATATATAATCAACTATACAGACATATATAGGAGGTATTCCAAAATGGAGGTACTAAAAGTATCAGCTCATTCACAACCAAAATCAGTTGCCGGAGCTCTCGCGGCTGTATTACGGGACAGAGCGACAGCTGAAATACAGGCAGTTGGTGCAGGTGCTGTAAATCAAGCAGTTAAAGCAATAGCAATCACCAGAGGTTTTGTAGCACCAAACGGTATAGACCTGGTAGTAGTCCCGGCATTTTCAGAAATACAAATTGACGGGGAGGATAGAACTGCAATAAAGTTCATAGTGGAGCCAAGATAACTTTATGGACTAATTTTCTGAAAGCCTATTATCATAATGGATATTGGGCTTTTTGTTTTGCCCCGTGACCTATATACTATAGCATATAAGGACAAGGTATGTTAAAATATATTGGTAAAAATCTGTTGATCGGGAGTGACCTGATTTGTATTTGAAACAGCTTGAGGTACATGGTTTTAAATCTTTTGCGGAAAAAATCGAACTCAGCTTCGGCAACACTATAAATGCCATTGTCGGTCCTAACGGAAGCGGCAAAAGCAATATTTCCGATGCAATAAGATGGGTATTGGGAGAGCAAAGTGTAAAGGCCTTAAGAGGAAACAAGATGGAGGATGTTATTTTTGCCGGCAGCGACAGTGAAAAGGCACTCGGATTTGCGGAGGTTTCCTTATGCATTGACAACAGCGACAGAAAGATACCGGTAGATTATACGGAAATAAATATAATGCGGAGAATGTACCGGTCCGGTGAAAGCGAATACTTTATTAATAAGACTTCATGCAGGCTTAAGGACATCTATGAGCTGTTCATGGACACGGGAATCGGCAGAGACGGTTACTCCATAATAGGGCAGGGAAGGATTGACGAAATACTCAGCAATAAATCGGAGGACAGGAGAAATGTATTCGAAGAAGCTGCAGGGATAGTAAAATACAAGACAAGAAAGCATGAAGCCGAGAAAAAGCTGGAGCAGACAAATCAGAACATAGTAAGGCTGAGTGACATAATTGATGAACTGGAGTCCCAGTTAGGGCCGCTTAAAGAGCAGGCAGAGGTCGCAAAGCGCTACAGAAGCATTCTGGAAGAATTGAAGACAATTGAAATAAATATTATGCTGAACAGCATTGATAAATTCCGCAGCAGGCTCATGAATGCGAAGCAGGAGGCAGAGAACATAAAGAGCCTTATAGATGCCAAGAATTCCTCTGCCCATCAGCTGGAGCTTAAGCAAGATGAACTTAAAAGAATTCTGAATGATATAGAGGAAAGCATTGACAAGCTAAGCGAGGATATTCACCACCTTGAAAACAGCAAAGAAAAAATGGAAGGGGAATGCAATGTCCTTCAGGTAAGGATAAATAATCTTGAGGAGAACACCTTAAAGCTCGGTAAAAGCGGCGAAGAGCTTGAGAATGAACTGACAGAGTCAAGGCAAGGCATTGAACAGAACAGACTTAAGCTTGCTGAGCTTAATACTGCTTATACTGAGGTATACGGCAAAATCAATGAAAGAACTGCCGACTTTGAATCCAACTTCAAGGCCATAAACGACCTTGAATCGGATTTAAGTGATAAACAGCAGAAATTCATAAGCTTTATTAACAATTATTCGGAACTGAAAAGCAAAATAAACAGCACAAATATATTCATAGAAAATATAAATAAGAGGAAAAGCCAGGTAGAGGGGGATGTGAACCTGCTTGAACTGCAGCAGAAGGATAAAAAGAAGCAGTATGACAAATCCCTTGAAGAACTGGATGACTTCGGAAGAAAAATCGAAGACTGCAAGGCACAGATCGAGGAGATAAAAGGGAAGAAGCAGGAATGCGAGAGCGAAATACTGGTGCTGGAGGATAAGGCAGGGAAGCTGAAGGCAGAGAAAGAAGCCTTGTTCTCAAGGCTTAAGGCTCTTGACGATATGGAAAGGGATCACGGCGGATACAGCAGGGCAGTAAAAGTGCTGATGGCGGAATATGACAAGGTAACAAAAGGGTTCTGCGGTGTCGTAGGTGAAATGATTAAAGTACCCTCCAAGTATGTAACTGCTATCGAAATTGCACTGGGAGGCTCAGTGCAGAGCATAATAACAAATACGGAGAATGATGCAAAGCTTCTGATAGGATACTTAAAGGAGCATAAGACGGGGAGGGCAACCTTTCTGCCCATAAGCTCAGTAAAACCCAGGTTTTTCAATAAGTCTGAAGAAAAGCTTTTCAATATGAAGGGATTCGTGGGAATTGCATCCGACCTTATCGGATATGACCCCAAAATCGACAGTATAATGAAGAACCTGTTGGGAAGGGTTGCAGTTGTTGAGGATATTGATGCGGCAATAAAGCTTGCCAAGGAAGCAGGATATGATTATAAAATAGTAACCCTTTCAGGAGAGGTAATAAACGCAGGTGGCTCAATAACAGGGGGAAGCCTGCAGTCTTCTTCAAGCTCGGTTTTGACCAGGAAAAGCGAGATAGAAGCTCTGAAGGTCAAGCATGATGAAAAGCAGCATGAGCTTGAGGAACTCAGCCAGAAGCTTGGGGAATTGAAAAAACAAGCAGCGGATATGGGCGCCGACATAGAATTCAAGACGGAAATACTTCATTCCCTTCAGATAGACATTAATAATTACAGGAACAGGTGTGACAATCTGAAAAACGATATCCAGGTTATTCAGGACAGAATATCAATAAACCTTAAAGACCTTGGGGACTTGGAGAAGGAGTATAACGAAACCAATAAGATAATTTCTGAAAATAAGGAAAAGGCTGAGGCCGTCGAAAAGGAAAAGGAAGCTGTCGAAGCACAGATATCGGAGCTTCAGGAGCAGATGAAGCAGTTCAAGGAAGTAAGGGATGAATATAACGATGAGATAACAGAGCTGAAAATAAAACTGGCATCTGTTGAGCATAATAAAAAGACCGTAGAGAACTCCATAAAAAGCATGGAGGAGAGAGTAGCAGAATTAGAGGAGGAAATAAAATCAAACAATGCTGAAATAGAAAGACAGCAAGCGGAAATAAAAGCATTGTCATGTGATTTGGAAGAAAAGAAAGCTATTATAGAAAGAACTGTAAGCGAAGCTGAAGAAAAGCATAAGCTTCATAATGACAAAGAGAAGGAGAAATCTGCCATATGTGAAGATTTGAGCAAGCTTGAGGCAGATATGAAGAATTACAGCAATGATATAGCTGCTCTGCAGGCAGACCTTCATAAAGCTGAAATGCAGCATGCCAGAACTGAGATAGAGCTGGAGAGCATTGAAATGAAGCTGTTGGAGACCTATGAAATGAATTACAGTAAAGCGGAAGCCTACAGGGATACAAGCTTGAGTCTTACGTGGGCTGCAAAGCACTGTGAGGAACTAAAAAATGATATAAGAGAAATGGGCACTGTAAATGTAAATGCAATTGAGGAATACGAGAAGCTCAAAGAGCGCCACACATTCCTCAGCGTTCAGGTGGAGGATCTCTCAAAAGCCCGGGAAAACCTTATCGCCGTTATTGCTGAAATAGAAGAAAACATGAAGCTTCAATTCATAACTGAATTCAACAAGATAAATGAAAATTTCAATATTGTGTTCAAGCAGCTTTTTGGCGGAGGACATGCGGAATTGGTATTGACGGATAAGGATGATGTACTGGGGTCGGGAATAGAAATAATAGCCAAACCTCCGGGAAAGAAGCTGCAAAACCTATTGCTGCTGTCAGGGGGAGAGAGGGCGCTGACAGCAATAGCCCTGTTATTCGGTATACTCAAAATGAAGCCCGCACCTTTCTGCGTCCTGGACGAAATCGATGCGGCCCTTGATGATGCCAATGTTGACAGATTTGCGGAGTTCCTTGTAAGCTTCTCGGTGACCACACAGTTCATCGTTGTAACTCACAGAAAGGGAACTATGGAATGTGCGGACTGCCTGTACGGAGTGAGCATGGAAGACAGCGGAGTATCCAAACTGGTATCCGTTAGATTAGAGGATAAAGTAAGTTAAAGGAGCAATTAATTATGGCGGGATTGTTTAAAAAGCTTTTTAACAGAGGTCAGGAGAACGAGCAGGAAGAGTTACAGACAGAAGAGCCGGAGCAGCTGACCGATGAAGAGATAGAAGCAATACTGGAAGAAGAAATTGAAAATGAGGAAACAGAAGGACTTAAGCAGGCTGAAGAGGAAGAAACGGAAGAGGAAGCTTCATTCTTTTCAAGGCTGAAAAATGGGCTTGCAAAAACAAGAAGAAACATAGCTGGCAAGCTGAATGGGGTTCTTGCAAGCTTTAAGAGCGTGGATGAAGAGCTTTTTGAAGAGCTGGAGGAAATATTGATTACCTCTGATGTAGGTGTTTCAACTACAATGATGATATTGGACAAACTCAGAAGCAGAGTCAAGGAGCAGAATATTAAAGACCCCTCTGAGGTAAAGGAGCTTCTCAAGCAGGAGATACTTGCCATTATGGGAGAAAGTACGGAGAGGCTCGGGGAACGGACTCCGGTTGTAATACTTGTTATTGGTGTAAATGGAGTAGGCAAAACGACGTCTATAGGAAAGATTGCCTCAAAAATGAAAAAATCGGGCAAGAAGGTAATTATTGCCGCAGCGGATACCTTCAGGGCAGCTGCAATAGACCAGCTTGAAATATGGGGCAAAAGGATCGGAGTTGATGTAATAAAGCATCAGGAAGGCGCTGACCCCGCAGCTGTGATATTTGATGCAATAAACTCGGCAAAATCCAAGCAGGCAGATATACTTATATGCGATACAGCCGGCAGGCTGCACAACAAAAAGAACCTGATGGAAGAGCTGAAGAAGATATCCAGAATAATAGAAAGAGAATACCCCGAAGCGTACAGGGAAACTCTTCTCGTACTTGATGCCACTACCGGACAGAATGCCATTTCCCAGGCAAAGCTTTTCAAAGAGGCAGCGGATATAAACGGATTGGTGCTTACAAAGCTTGACGGAACGGCAAAGGGCGGAATAATAATTGCGATAAAATCGGAATTGGATATACCTGTAAAGCTTATAGGAGTCGGAGAGAAAGTGAACGATCTGCAGGAATTTTCTGCATCAGACTTTGTAAATGCATTGTTCGATGAAAACGAATAAATTTATTGACAAATATATAATGTTAATATAAAATATCAATGTAAAGGTCATAACCTTTACATTGATATTTTTATAGAAGCTATGAGGTAGAAATATGTACGACAAGCTTGTACAAATAGCATTGTTGTTTGATTTTTACGGTCAGCTGCTCACAGAGAAGCAAATTGAGATAGTTGACATGTATTACAACAATGACCTCTCTCTGGGCGAAATATCAGAGCAGCAGGGCATAAGCAGGCAGGGGGTTTATGACACTTTAAAGAGGGCTGAAAGGACTCTTTATCAATACGAGGAAAAACTTGGCCTGGTGGATAGATTTCTTAAGCAGAAGCAAAATATGGAGAAGATAATTGAAATGCTTGAGGAATTAACAAAAGAAGGCGGATATGACAGCGTAAAAATTAAAGATAAGCTTAATGAAATAAAAGAGTATATTGACAATATAATATGAATAATTATTGAATGCATTGACCCTGCACAGGCTGAAAGGCACTAAGCGGGGCAAAATGAGGTGAGATATTTGGCCTTTGAAGGTTTAGCCGAAAAACTGCAGACTACGCTGAAAAAGCTCAGAGGAGCCGGAAAGTTAAGCGAAAAAGACGTAAAGGATGCCATGAGAGAGGTCAAAATGGCGCTCCTGGAAGCTGATGTAAGCTTTAAGGTGGTAAAGGATTTCATAACCAAAGTGACGGAAAGGGCGGTAGGGCAAGAAGTATTGGACAGCCTGACCCCCGGCCAGCAGGTAATAAAGATAGTAAATGAACAGATGACAGAGCTTATGGGGAGCACCAACAGCAAAATCATCTTTTCATCAAAACCTCCTACCATTCTTATGATGGTTGGATTGCAGGGAGCCGGAAAGACGACTACCTGCGGAAAGCTTGGGCTGATACTTAAGAAACAGGGAAAAAATCCCCTTCTGGTTGCCGGAGACGTATACAGGCCTGCAGCAATCAAACAGCTTCAGGTGGTTGGCGGCCAGGTGGGCATAGAAGTGTTTGCCATGGGCGATAAAGTAAGCCCGGTGGATATATCCAAGGCTGCGGTTGCGCATGCATTAAAAAACGGCAACGATGTTGTAATAATAGACACGGCTGGACGCCTGCACATAAATGAAGAGCTTATGGATGAACTGGCGGAAATCAAAGAAAATGTTAAGCCTACCGAGATACTTCTTGTTGTTGATTCAATGACAGGACAGGATGCCGTAAATGTCGCCGAAAGCTTCAATGAAAAGCTTGGTATTGACGGAGTGATACTGACCAAGCTGGATGGAGATACAAGAGGCGGTGCGGCATTATCGGTAAAGGCAATTACAGGAAAGCCCATCAAGTTTGCCGGAATGGGCGAGAAGCTGAATGACCTGGAACCTTTTCATCCCGACAGAATGGCTTCACGAATCCTCGGAATGGGAGATGTACTGAGTCTTATAGAGAAAGCCCAGTCTGCATTTGATGAGAAGAAGGCCGTTGAGCTGGAAAGGAAGATCAGGACTCAGCAGTTTACCTTCGATGATTTTCTAGACCAGCTTCAGCAAATGAAGAAGATGGGGCCGCTAAGCTCCATACTTGAAATGCTCCCGGGAATGAACCCAAGCAAGCTCAAGGGCATGGAGGTTGATGACAAAGAGCTTGTAAAGGTAGAGGCAATAATCAGGTCTATGACGAAAAAGGAAAGGCATAATCCTGATATAATAAACGGCAGCAGGAGAAAAAGGATTGCCGCAGGCAGCGGAACCAGCATACAGGATGTCAACAGAGTCATGAAGAACTTTGAACAGTCGAAGAAGATGATGAAACAGTTTGCCGGTATGGAAAAAGATATGAAGAAGGGTAAAATGAAAATGCCTTTCTTTAGATAAAAAGCATTATGAGATAATTCAGTTTTGTAAGGAGGTGAATTCAATGTCAGTTAAAATCAGATTGAGGAGAATGGGAGCAAAAAAAGCACCTTTCTATAGATTGGTAGTTGCTGATTCAAGATCTCCGAGAGATGGCAAGTTCATCGAGGAAATCGGATATTATAACCCTATCACAGAACCGGCAGAAATCAAGATAGATGCTGAAAAAGCAAAGAAGTGGCTGGATTGCGGGGCTCAACCATCAGACACAGTGAGGTCGCTTTTAAAGAAAAGCGGAATAATTGAAGGTTAATCAAACGGAATAAATTTCCTTTAGGAGTGTTGCAATTGAAAGAGCTGGTAGAAGTAATAGCAAAGGCCCTTGTTGACCACCCTGAAATGGTAAAGGTAAGAGAAACAGAAAATGAAAGATCAATTGTTTTGGAGCTGACAGTTGCTCCCGAGGACATGGGTAAGGTCATAGGAAGGAACGGAAGAATTGCAAGAGCAATAAGAACCGTTGTGAAATCCAGTTCAGCAAGGCTGGATAAAAAGGTAATAGTAGAGATACTATAAATATTCTTTTATTTTTCCATAGTATATGAAAGCACGCTTTCATATACTATGGGCATTAATTCTTTTTGGGCCTTTGCCTGATTATTTGCGGGAGTAGATGAAAATGCTGGAATACCTGAGTATAGGACAAATAATAAACACACACGGGTTACGGGGGGCAGTAAAAGTATACCCCCTGACTGATGACATCAGCAGGTTTGAAAAGCTCAAAGAGGTTTATGTGGAAGAAAATGACGGGATTGTGAAATACAAAGTGGAAAGCGTCAAATTCTTAAGCAGTACAGTTTCTGTAAAGCTTAAAGGTGTTGACTCGGAAGAAGCGGCAAATAAGCTGAGAGGCTCTTATATTAAGGTTGACAGGAAATCAGCCGTTAAGCTTCCCAAGGATACGTATTTCATATGCGATTTGATAGATTTGGAAGTGTATGATGAAAAAGGCCTGCTTTTAGGTACTGTTAAGGATGTGCTGCAGACCGGAAGCAATGATGTCTATGTAATCCAATCTTCCGGGAAGGACATTTTGATACCTGCCCTTAAGGATATAGTCAAGAAAATTGATTTAGAGAACAAAAAAATCTTGGTAGAAATGCCAGAGGGTTTGATTTAGATGAGGATAGATATACTTACTCTTTTTCCCGAGATGTTTGAGGCCGTATTGAAAGAGAGCATTATAGGAAGAGCAGTGGAAAAGCAGCTTCTGGAGCTTGAATTTCATAACATAAGGGATTATTCGGATAACAAGCACAAAAAGGTAGACGATTATCCCTACGGCGGCGGGCTGGGAATGATTATGCAGTGCCAGCCGATATTTGACGCAGTGGAAGCAATAAGCGCAAAGCTGGGAGAAAAGCCTCACATCGTACTTATGACTCCACAGGGAAGGACCTTTGACCAGGCAAAGGCCGAGGAGCTAAGCACTCATAAGTATCTTACGATATTATGCGGGCATTATGAGGGAATAGATGAGAGAGTTAATGAAGCACTTGTGGATGAGGAAATTTCCATAGGGGATTTTGTACTGACCGGCGGGGAAATTGCCGCCATGGCATTGGTGGACGCAACCTGCAGGCTTATTCCCGGAGTACTTAAGGAGGATGCCTCTTATACGGAGGAATCCTTCAACCGGGGCTTGCTGGAGTACCCGCAGTATACAAGGCCTCCTGTATTTATGGGAATGCCGGTGCCGGAGGTTTTGCTTTCGGGCCATCATGAAAATATAGAAAAATGGAGAAGATATCAATCCTTGAAAAGGACTTGGGAAAGAAGGCCGGATCTGCTTGCAGAATCAGAACTGTCTGAAGAGGACAGGAGGCTTTTGGATAAGATAAAAGAGGAATGCAAATAATTCTTTTAAGCTCTTGCATCAAAACTTGCCTTATGGTATACTTTTAACGTTATTACGGGCGTTCCGCTGTCAAAGCACCGATGCAATGAATATGAATTGCATGAATTATTATTGTACATGAACGTCTATGATGGAAGGAGGGACATTGTGATGGATTTGATTAAAGTTATAGAAAGCGAACAGCTTAGAAATGATATACCTGTTTTTAACGTAGGAGACACTGTTAAAGTACACGTTAAGGTTAAAGAAGGAAACAGAGAAAGAATTCAGGTGTACGAAGGTATTGTTATGAAAAGACAGGGTGGTGGACTGTCAGAGACTTTTACCGTAAGAAGGATTTCTTATGGCGTGGGTGTGGAAAGAACCTTCCCTTTACACTCACCGAAACTGGACAGGATTGAAGTCGTAAGAAAAGGTAAGGTAAGAAGAGCCAAAATCAACTACTTGAGAGGCAGAGTAGGTAAGAGAGCTAAGATAAAGGAAATAAGATAAAAGGGGCTTAATAGCCCTTTTTGTTTTTAATTGGAGTGATACATATGAACATTCAATGGTATCCGGGGCATATGGCCAAAGCAAAGCGAAAAATAACAGAAGAGCTGAAGCTGGTTGATATTGTAATAGAGCTTCTGGATGCAAGAATACCCATGAGCAGCAGGAATCCGGAAGTGAATGAGATTGTCGGGAATAAAAAGCGTATAATTGTGCTGAACAAAAGCGATTTGGCTGATCCTTCGGTTAATGCAAAGTGGCTGGATTATTTCAACCGGGAAAACACAAGGGCGATATTGGTTAATTCTTTGAAAGGCAATGGACTCAAGGATGTACTATCTGCTTCAATGCAGCTTATGAAGGAAAAGCTTGACAGGCTGAAAAGCAAGGGGCTGCTGGTCAAGACAACCAGGGCTCTTATAATCGGAATACCGAATGTCGGAAAGTCCACGTTCATTAACAGGCTTGCGGGAAGAAGCGCGGCTCAGACCGGAGACAGGCCGGGGGTCACAAAATCGAAGCAGTGGATAAAGGTGAGCGCCGAGCTTGAACTGCTGGACACACCGGGAATCCTATGGCCCAAATTTGAGGATAAAAGGGCCGGAATGTATCTGGCCTTCACCGGAGCTATAAAGGATGAGATACTGGATGTCAATGAACTGGCTCAAAACCTGCTGAAGGTGCTGGCGGAGAAGTTTCCGGAAAAGCTGAAGAGCAGATATAAGCTGGAGGACATACCGGAAGGGATTGCACCGGAAGAGCTTCTGAAAAGCATAGGCAGAAAAAGAGGCTGCATAATAGCGGGAGGAGAAATTGACGTACTGAGAGCTTCCGCAATGCTGCTGGATGAGTTCCGGGGAGGGAAGATAGGAGCTATATCTCTTGAGTCACCGGAAGACTTTTAAGAAGGTGGAAATAAGCGGCGCAGTACTGTGTTGTACTGCTTGCTTACAGACACTTTCCTGGATAACATATAACCGCCGCTCTTAGCTGAAAAGAGCGGCGGTTTCTTTTGTATTACCCAATGCCTATCAGAATAAAAATATTTTAAACAGGAAAATATACATAGTGTACACTATTGACATGATGTAAACATAAAATTATAATTAAGGTAGGGTAATACGAATATGGAAAAAGACAATGGCAAACGGAATAGAGATATAAAAAATTATGAAAATTGCAGAGAAACTATTATTAAAAAGGAGGGTAGTCAGGAAGGCAGTAAAGGCGAGTCGAGGCCTTTAGTAAAAGGAGGATTTATGAAAATGGAGAATATTGGGGGTATGAAAATAATAGGTCTTAAAGACTTTAGAAACAATGTATCAGACATAATCTTCAAGGTTATAAACAACTTTCAGGTTGTTCTAACCGGTAATGTGAAAAAGGGAGGTCCGACAGTATCAATTATTTCAACAGACCTGTTAGAAGATATATTAGAAAAATACGAGTTTAATCCTGAAATAACATATGATGAAGAAACGAAGCAGCACGAAATTCAGTTAAAAGAAATAAATGCATTCGGAAGTGGGGATACAAAGGAAGAAGCCATAAGAATCATATTGGATAACGTGATGACATTAACGGAAGACTTTTTTGAAGATATAGAGCTATACATGAGAATGGATCCCCAAAAAAAGCAATATCCTTACTTTATGAGAATTAGCCACTGTAAAAATGAATCAGAGTTATTAAAGGTGTTGAACTTAGTCTAGTAAACGAGGTGGCAGTATTGACAACGAGTTTTCGCGACCTGGAAAGGGTGTGTAAAGCCTTGGGCTTAAAGGGTATCCCGAAAACAAATGGTATGCTATGGAAAGGTTTTGTAAAAGGCAAGTTTGTTAGAATAATGATACACAAGCATAGTGGTGGTAAAGATGTACCAACAGGAACTTTCAACTGCTATTTAAAAGAATTGGGTTTTAATACCGCGCAAGAATATAATGAATTCTTAAACAGTATATAAATTATATGTAGGGGCGCCCAGTGGGAGCCCCAATAATTATATAATAGGCGGTGAGTATATGTTAGAAGTCGTATTCAGTGATAGCACAAAAGGTGCAATGAAAGTGGCAAAAAACTATAACAAACAAAATATGCTATGCGGTGCTATCGGATATATAGGTAAAGACAAAAAGCCATCAAAAGATGAATTGGAAAAACAGTTTGAAGGAAAAGCTCTCGGAGGAAATTCCAAGGATGTAGTCTGCATTGGATTTAACCTGGATATAGGTGATATTTCCGGCCGAATTGACAGTGAAGCTCGTAAAAGTGTATTTATTAAGGTGTTAGGGTCAGTAACCTTTGAAGACAATGAAATAGAACGGTATTTTAACTCTCAGCGTGAAGATTTTGAAAAACTGCTTTTCGCCGCAAGAAGCGGAGAACCTATACGGGTTTGGAAAAGCAACACACCATTTTCGGCTTGTGCTTTTGCTTTCATTTGTGACGCTTTGAGAAACATCGAATGTAAAATAAGTGTTATTTCACTGCCTGAGTATTGGGAAGTCTCTGATAACACGATACAATCCTGCACTGATTGGACAGAGATTTCACCCGGTCAGTTTTACAGATTCTTGACTTTGGAACGTGAGATAACTAATAATGAAAAACTCATACAAAGCAGCCTTTGGAATGATCTAAGAGCTGAAAATGCGCCATTGCGGGCACTGGTCAATGGTAAGCTGATTTCTGTTCCCGAAGATTTTTATGACCATATCATTATTAAAAATATTCCCGACCAAGAATTTGTTATGGCTAAACTTATTGGGACTATTCTGGGGAAATATCCTTTGGGAGTCGGGGATGGATGGTATGCCTTACGTATTAAAAAGATGATAGCTGATGGCGAATTAGAAATTGTTGCAGATAAAGATGCATCTCACCCATACGGAAAAATTTTAAGGAAAGCAAATCTTTAAGAGTGTTTATACTCTTCAATACCAAGAACATCCTTCAATGATTTTTGAAGTAACTGAGAAAAATTTATACCTTTTTTTTCAGCAAGTTTCTCAAGCCAATAGGGTAAAGTCACGTTTTTTCTGACATATTCGTTTTCTATTGCTTCCCTATAGAGGGGCATGTGTACCTCAACCAGAACAATTGCTTGGTTCGGCTTCAATTTTATCTTATCTATAGCTGTAGGCTCGGGTATTAAGTCATTATCTTCTTTCATTCCATATAAATGAAGTGCCAAGGCTTCCTTCGCATTGTGAATTGCTTCATCAACATCAGATGCACAGGGTAGACAACCGGGGAAATCTGGAAATATAATAGAAATTCCGTCTTCGGCATAGCTGAATATTGCAGGATAAATATAACGAGGCGGAAAGATGTAAACGTCAATATAAAAGATACCAAAAACGCGCATATTTTGGATACCACTTTGGAACCTATTTTTCAAGACCATTCAGTATGGTTTTCCGGTTTTCTATGCGCCAGCTTGGTCCTTCCAGCGTAA
>JAGOLK010000026.1 GCA_017994115.1 Clostridia bacterium
CAAATAGGGGGGATCGGATATATATCTGATAAATGATGATGGAAGTTCTCCCGACTCGTGGGAGCATGTGATAAATAAGCTGGCTTCTGCTACTTCTTTGGATGACGGACCCCAAAGGGCAAAGATCCCTCAACGTCCCCATGCCTCCCCCGTGTCTTATGTTTTTTTTTATTAGGAAATTAGCTCTATATATTGAAAAAACAGAATTTTCAAAATTGTCACTTAGGACTGATGACAATATTGGTTTTCTTTTAATTGTAATACCTTCCCTTAGAAGTTACTATTAATGTAAAATAATAAGGGAGGAATGATTATGAGTACTGAAAAAGTATACGCCGCTGCTAATCAAAAGACTGATTTCAAGGCCGGTATTCAGAAGTTCGGGGGCTTCATGGCCGGAATGATTATTCCGAATATCGGAGCCATCCTGGCATGGGGGATTATTACCATGTTCGTTATCCCGACAGGATGGGCACCTAATGAAAACCTTGCAAAAATGGTCGAGCCGATGATCAAATACTTTATTCCTATTCTTGTAGGTTATACGGGAGGGAAGCTGGTACACGGTGTAAGAGGCGGAGTAGTAGGCGCAGTTACGACTTTTGGTATTATTGTAGGTTCATCAATTCCGATGATTCTTGGCGCCATGATGATGGGCCCTTTAGGCGGCTGGATGATAAAGCAATTTGACAAGCTTGTGAAAGACAAGATTCCAACAGGTTTGGAAATGCTTGTTGAAACCTTTTCCGCAGGTATTATGGGGACACTTCTTTCAATATTTGCATATGTTATAGCTGAGCCGATAGTAACAGGAATTTCAACAACATTGGGAAATATTGCGGCAACTGTAACAAATGCGGGACTGCTTCCTCTTATAGCATTAGTTATTGAGCCCGGGAAGATTTTGTTCCTTAACAATGCCATAAACCATGGTGTAATGGGGCCTTTGGGAATTCAACAAGTTGCGGAAACAGGCAAATCGATATTCTTCCTGCTGGAAAGCAATCCCGGTCCGGGACTTGGCATTCTGCTTGCGTACAGCCTGTTTGGCAAGGGAGCTGCCAAGCAGTCAGCTCCTGGTGCAGTTGTTATCCATTTTATCGGTGGTATTCATGAAGTATATTTTCCGTATATTCTCATGAAGCCGCTGCTTATACTTGCAGCCATATGCGGCGGATTAGCAGCTGACTTTACCTTCGTTCTGTTCAAGGCTGGTCTTGTTGGCCCACCATCCCCGGGAAGCATATTTATGGAGATGGCAATGGCTCCTAAAGGAGGTTTGCTGCCGGTATTACTTGGTATTGCAGTAGGTGCAGCTGTATCCTTCCTTATAGCTTCCATAATAGTCAAGAGGGATAGATCTGACGGAGACTTGGATGCAGACTCATTGGATATAGCCAAAAATATGGTTTCAAAGATGAAATCCGAAAGCAAAGGACAGAGGGCTGCAAATGCAGTGATTCCGAAGTTGGTAGTATTCGCATGCGAGGCAGGTATGGGCTCATCGGCAATGGGAGAATCCATACTAAAGAAAAAGTTTAAAGAAGCAGGCTTTGATGTAGAAGTAAAGCATTTTGCGGTTAATCAGATA
This sequence comes from Clostridia bacterium, assembly GCA_017994115.1. Classification (GTDB taxonomy): domain Bacteria; phylum Bacillota; class Clostridia; order Lutisporales; family Lutisporaceae; genus BRH-c25. The sequence continues at coordinate 1,592 of JAGOLK010000026.1, forward strand.
CCTCCGGATACGGATGTTGTATTCACTCAGGAGAGCCTTTCAGCAAGAGCAGCTCAGGTAGTTCCGGGTGCGGAAATCATAACCATTAGGAACTTCCTGGAGCACGCTGCTTATGATGATTATGTGAGCAGGTTCAAGAAATAAGTCAGCATAAGAAAAATAAGGTTGTGAACGTATGGATAGCTTTACAGTTAGACAAAAGTTCATATTGAATAATCTGATTGAGAAAGGCCCTTTGACCGTAAAGGGCCTATCTCAGCAGATAGATGTAAGTGAGCGCACTATATTGAGGGAAGTATCCTCCATAAATGTATGGCTTAAGCAGCATAGACTGCGCATTTCTGACCGGGGAGGGAGGCTTCACATAATTGGAGGCCAGAAAGATATTAATACAATTCGGGAGTTATTTGACAGAGTTCCGCTTTTGTGGCTGCTTACCCAGGAGCAAAGACAGGTGCTTATAACAGCACAGCTTCTGCTTTCCCATGAACCTATAAAATCAGCATATTTCAGCTGCCAATTCAATGTGGTGGAAGGCACAGTAATTTTTTATCTGGACAAGATTGAAAGCTGGCTTAGGACAAAGAATTTGAAGCTAATTAGAAGAAGAGGCTACGGACTTGAAATAATCGGTTCCTGTTGGAATAAGAGAAATGCCTTTGTTGAGCTTCTGTACAACTATAAGTCCATAAGCGAGCTTCTGGCGTTTTTGTATGAAAACAATAATGATTATTCACTCCATGCCTTTTTTAGTGTTACATTCGGAGAAGAATTGGTTTCCAATGTGAAAACCATATTAAAAACGCTGTATTCTGAAAGCAAAATGCTGAAGAACAACGATGTGGACTATTTCAGTGCTTTTATACATATGCTTCTGGCGATTGAGAGGACTCGAAGCGGAATGCCTATTGAACTTCCGGGCTATATTGTAACAGACATTTTGAATTCAAATGAATATTCCTTTATAAAGGATGTAGAGAGAATACTTAAAGAAAATGAAATTAAGCTTCCTGATAATGAGCTTGCATATTTGGCAATTCATTTGACAGGAAATAGCGGTATATATAAGGATGACAAGGTACCAAAAGAGCTTGGCTTTGACATTGATGACACTATCCGTGAAATTATATATTTGATAAACAAGAGGCTAAATGCAGGAATAGAATGCGATAGCCAGCTTATGGCAGGACTTAAACAGCACCTGAGCCCGGCGCTGTACAGACTGACAATGGGCCTGGAGGTAAGGAATCCTGTAATTAATGAAATAAAGGAATATTACAGGGATTTGTTTTATGCTGTGGATTATTCATGCAGGCATGTTTTCTCAAAATATAATTTGATTATTCCGGACAATGAGATAGGCTATGTAACAATGCATATAGGTGCAGCATTGGAAAGACAGCAGGGTATTGAAAGCAGGTTGCAGGTGTTGATAATATGCCCTAATGGTATAAGCACCGCAAAGATATTGCTGGGAAAGCTCAAGAGGCGATTCCCTGAGATAGATGGTATAGATGTATGCTCCTTAAGAGAGATGGAGGGGAAAATACATGGGAATTATGATATTATACTGTCTACGGTTGAGGTCAGTAAGAAGTCTGACACTGATATAATTGTAATATCGCCATTTCTTCCAAATAGGGACATTGACAGGATAAGAGCTTTGATAAAGAGTAAAACAGGAGAAAACAGCAATCTGAAAAATAATGGCCCCGGAGCTTTTAAGGGTGAAATAGTCGAGACTGAAGCTGATTTCAGTGCAGCGGACAATATGTTGAAGAACTTCAAGCTGAGGAACATTTCTTCCGATAACATGGAAGGAATGATAAAGAAGATTGTATATGAGCTTTTTGAGTTCAATTTGATAACAGAAACAGATAAGGTAGAGAATCAGATAAGAATGAGGGAAGAAAAGGGAAGTGTTGTAATTCCGGGCAGTCATGTGGCCTTGATCCATATTCGGACAGAAGAAATAGATATGCCTTTTGTGGGAGTTTTTAGGCTTGAGAATTATATCGGAATGAAAAGTGCCGGTTTTTCAATGGAAAATGTGGATACCATATTGGTTATGCTTGCACGGAAAAACGAGAGCGATTATATCTTGGAACTGTTGGGAAAAATCAGTGCATCCCTTGTACAAGAGGAAAGCGTTATAAATATTTTAAGGTTCGGAGATATAAAAGATATAAGAAACAAGCTGGTAGAAATAATCAATAGGGAGGAAAGTTGATGAACAGCAATATTTTGAATGAGAACAATATAATGCTTGATGTTGAGCCGGAGGGCAAGTATGAAGCCATTGAAAGGGCAGGCAAGCTTTTAGCGGACAACGGATATGTGAATATGGAATATATAGAGGGCATGAAAAAAAGAGAAAATGACATTACAACTTATATAGGCAACGGAATCGCAATACCCCATGGCACCTCAGACTATATTAAGCATATTAAGAGATCCGGGATAGTAGTTGTGCAGTATCCCAAGGGAGTTGATTTCGGAGAAGGAAATGTCGCATATATAATTATTGGCATTGCGGGGCTAAACAATGAGCATCTTGAAATACTTTCGGAAATTGCATTAGCCTGCCAGGATGAGCAAAATGTCGAAAAACTCAGGAATGCAGTGAATAAGGAGCATATTATATCAATACTGTCAGAGGGTGGAATTTAGATGATAAAGACGGTTACCATGAATCCAGCCGTAGATAAAACTTTGGAAATAGATAATTTTAGGATAGGCGCTGTTAACAGAATTTCTTCAATCAGGCTTGATGCAGGAGGAAAAGGCATCAATGTTTCAAAAACAATAAAGGCCTTGGGCGGAAGCAGTCTGGCAACAGGAATTCTTGCAGGCAGCAATGGTGAATATATAAAAAGCTATCTTGACCATTTGGGCATAGACAACGACTTCCTATTCTTAAAGGGAGAGACACGAACAAATATTAAGATAGTTGATAAGCTGAACGGAACCAATACGGATATAAATGAACCGGGTGCAGATCTCTCCGCAGAAGAACTGAGCCTTATGGAAAAGAAGGTTTTTGCAGAAATAAACAGTGACAGTATACTTGTTTTATCCGGAAGCATACCTGTAAATGTGCCTAAGAGTATTTATAAAGAGTGGACAGAGCGAGGAAAGAAGTCCGGTGCAAGAGTGCTTCTGGATTCGGACGGAGAGCTTCTTCGGGAAGGCATAAAAGCAGAACCTTATTTGGTAAAACCTAATATCAACGAATTGGAAAGATTATTAGGCAGAAAGCTTGGCAGCAGGGAAGAGATTGTTAAAGCGGCAAAAAACTTGCTTGAGACAGGAGCAGAAATTGTTGTGGTATCTCTTGGTGCAGATGGAGCTGTATTTGTTAATAGAAGCAAAGCTATATACGCTCAGGGGCTAATGGTGGATGTCAGAAGTACAGTGGGAGCAGGAGACGCCATGGTCGGGGCTTTTGCACTTGCACTGCAGAGGGGATACTCCTTTGAAAGAGCTGTAACTCTTTCCGTTGCGGCAAGTGCAGCAAATGTTGCCACCAATGGTACACAACCGCCGGTACTTGAAGAAATACTGCGATATGAGGGACAGGTACGCTTCAGTTACGTGAAATGAATATTTGGAGGTCAGATTTATGGAGACAAAGGCAGTTAGATTATATGGTGAAAATGATTTGCGTCTGGAAACCTTCCAGCTTCCGGAAATAAAGGATGACGAAATACTGGTTGAAGTAATTTCCGACAGCGTTTGTATGTCAACATACAAAGCTGCAATACTGGGCAAGAAGCACAAAAGGGTACCACAGGATGTTTCAGAGAATCCTATAATCATTGGACACGAGTTTTCCGGAAACATAATCAAGGTAGGCTCCAAGTGGAAGGGAAAGTTCAAGGAAGGAAGCAAGTTCGCACAGCAGCCGGCATTGAACTACAAGGGATCAATGAGGTCTCCGGGGTATTCATACATGTATTTCGGAGGAGATGCCACATACTGCATCATACCTCCGGAAGTAATGGAGATAGGCTGTCTTTTAAACTATGAGGGGGAGACTTATTATGAGGCATCCTTAGCGGAGCCCATGTCCTGTATAATAGGTGCTTTCCATGCAAATTATCATACTGAAATGGGTAATTATGCTCATAAAATGGGTATAGCAGAGGGCGGAAGGATGGCATTATTGGCTGCAGCAGGGCCTATGGGACTTGGAGCAGTGGATTATGCACTTCATTGCGACAGAAGGCCGGGATTTTTAGTAGTTACAGATATAGATGAGGAGAGAATTGAGCGTGCAAAGAAGATTTTTACCGAAGAAGAAGCAAGGAAATGCGGTGTAGAGTTAATATTCGTCAATACTGCAAAAATAGATAACGTTAAGGATTATCTTAAATCCCTGACTGGCGGTTATGGATATGACGATGTATTTGTATTTGCACCGGTTAAGTCAGTTTTTGAACAGGGGGACAGTATTCTGGCCAGGGACGGATGTCTTAATTTCTTTGCAGGGCCAACGGACACGAATATTTCCGCAGAGCTGAACCTTTACAATATTCACTATGCTTCTACTCATGTTATGGGCACCACCGGAGGAAATACCGATGACTTGATTGAATCCTTGAGGATGACAGAGCAGGGGCTTATTAATCCTGCCGTCATGGTTACTCATATTGGCGGTTTGGATTCGGTTGCTGATACTGTTTTGAACCTGCCCGGGATATCCGGCGGAAAGAAGCTTATATATACACATATTGATATGGAATTGACTGCTATTAGTGACTTTGAAAAGAAAGGCAAAAGCAATCCTCATTTTGCAAGGCTGGCTGATATTGTCAGCAGCAACGGCGGGTTATGGTGTAAAGATGCAGAGAAATACCTGCTGGAAAACTGGAAGCAGCAATAGGGAGATAATTGTCCAATACTAAAACAATATTGGAGGGATATTCGTGATATATAACGGTATTGCCGGTTCTGAAGGGATTGCAGCCGGGAGGGCTTACATATACAATAATGAACAAGTTGAATCAAATGAAGGAATAATATCCTCCGGAGCGGCAGAGGCAGAGCTTTGCAAACTGGATGAGGGAATAAGAAAAAGCAAAGCTCAGATTGAGGAGCTTAAAAAGAAGGTGCTTTCAGAGCTTGACGAGAGCAAGGCAATGATATTTGATGCTCATATGATGATGCTTGAGGATCCTGAATTTTTGGAAACTGTCAGGGAATCCATACGGGCTGATAATGTAAATGCCGCCTATGCGGTACGGAAAGCAGCGGATTTTTATATATCGATATTTGGACAAATAGAGGATGACTATATGAGGGAAAGAGCTGCGGATATAAAAGATGTGAGCAGCAGGCTTATAAGAAATATTACAGGAGCCTCCTCTGATGGGTTGAAGAAAATTGACAGTCCTGTTATTATAGTGGCTCATGATTTGACTCCTTCTGATACGGCCTCTATGAATAGAAACTTTGTATTGGGTTTTGCTACGGATATAGGAGGAGGAACTTCACATGCAGCAATTATGGCCAAGGGCCTGGGTATTCCGGCTGTACTTGGTTTGGGTAACATAAGCAAAAAAGTTAAAGACGGCGATTATATTATAATTGATGGGACGGAAGGAAAGGTAATTATTAATCCTGATACAGGGCTAAAAGAGGAATATAAGCTGAAAATCTACGAGTATAAAAAACAAAGAAAGAAGTTTGAAGGCTCAGCCTTTTTGCCCGCTGTTACGACAGATGAAAGGAAGGTTGAGATAGCGGGTAATATAGGAACACCGGAGGATATTGAAAGTGTAATAGCAAGGGGCGGAGATGGAGTAGGACTTTTCAGAACTGAATTCTTATACATGGACAGGGACTCATTGCCTACTGAGGAGGAACAGTTTGAGGTATACAGGAAAGCTGCGGCAGCATTTGAAGGTAAGCCGGTAATAATAAGGACACTGGATATCGGAGGAGATAAAAAGCTTAGATACCTGGAACTGCCTGAGGAGATGAACCCGTTTCTTGGGTGGAGGGCAATAAGAATTTGCCTGGAGAGGAAGGATATATTCAAGACGCAGCTGAGAGCCATTCTTAGGGCAAGCACATATGGAAATATAATGATTATGTTCCCGATGATTTCCGGAGTCGGAGAGTTAAGGGCGGCAAAGGAGGTTCTGGAAGAGGCAAAGTCTGAATTAAGAAGGGAAAACATTGAATTCAATGAAGATATAAAAGTAGGAATAATGGTAGAAATACCGTCTGCAGCAATAACTGCAGATACAATAGCTAAAGAGGCGGATTTTTTTAGTATAGGTACCAACGATTTGTGCCAGTATTCCCTGGCGGTGGACAGAATGAACCCTAAGGTGTCAAAGCTGTTTCAACCCCTTCATCCAGGGATACTGAAGCTTATAAAGCATGTAATAGACGCATCCCACAGACATGGTATATTTACCGGAATGTGCGGAGGTATGGCAGGGAGCGGTGAAGCAGCTATAATACTTTTGGGGCTGGGCCTTGATGAGTATAGTATGAGTGCGGCGTCAATACCTGTAATAAAGAGTATTATACGGAATGTATCCTATGAAAAAGCAAAGGAAATAGCTTGTCATGCCCTTGAGCTGGAGACCCCGGAAGAGGTTCTTGAGTATTCAAGGAGCATTATGAAGCAGTTAAAAATTGAATATATTTAGGAGAGTGGCATTATGATAACAGAAAAGGTGACGATATTGAACGAAACAGGGTTACACGCAAGGCCGGCATCAGTTTTCGTAAACACAGCAGCGAAATTCAAATCCGACCTGACTATACAGAAGGAGGAAAAGAAAGTCAACGCAAAGTCAATTCTTTCTGTGCTGGGATTGGGTGTTACAAAAGGAACCGAATTAACAATATCCGCTGAGGGACCGGATGAGGAAGAAGCTGTAAGAAAGCTTGTGCAGCTTATAAAACAGGGAATTAACGAATAGTATGTAACGGAGCACTGTGTTTTGGCATACAGTGCTTTTGATTTGAACAGAAATAGTGTAGAATGTTATAAGAGATGCATATTAAGGAATGAGTATTTATAAGCAGAAAATGCAAGCATAAAGGTGAGTGAGACAGAATTGAAATTTTTTTCATATTTCGTAAAAGGAGTATTGATAGGGATAGGCGGCGTTGCTCCCGGGGTAAGCGGAGGAGCAATTGCCGTAATATTTGGATTATATGAGAGGATAACCGATGCCATTGCGGATGTCTTCAAGGATTTTAAGAAAAACGCAGTATTCTTTTTCCCTATTGCACTTGGCGGCGGTGTGGGGGTACTCGGTTTCAGCAAAATAATGCAATACCTTTTTCAATACTATGAGGTTCAGGTCAAATACCTTTTCATCGGGCTTATGCTGGGAACGCTTCCTTTAGTTTTCAGGCAGGCCAACAAGAAAGGCTTTAAAGGCATATACATTATTCCCTGTATAATTGCATTTGGAATCACAATAATAACAGTAGTGCTGGAAAATGCCGGAATCGACATTATTCCTGATGCAGCACCGGGAATGCTTCAGCTTGTTTTATACGGTGCAATTATAGGAGTAGGGACGATAGTGCCGGGAATCAGTGCTTCCTTTGTGCTGATGTATTTTGGAGCATATCAGATAGTTCTTGACGGACTTGCAAATATTAATCTGTCAATTCTTGTACCTGTAGGGACAGGATTTGTATTCAGCATAATTCTATTTGCCAAGTTCATAAGCCTTTTGTTCAAAAAAGCATACGGTTTTACATATTATGCCGTGATTGGATTTGTAATCGGCTCTATAATTTCGATATTTCCGGGCATTTCATTCAGTTCTGAATATTTAATCAGCATTTTGCTTTTCATCATGGGCTATATTATAACATTTTCACTAAGCAAATATCCAAAGGACACATAAAGCGGATAGAGTAACAAAGGGCGTGGGGGCATAAGAAAAGTCTCCATGTCTTTTTTTACTTACAGAGTAAATTGTAAAATGAAGTGTCGCGATAGATAAAAAAAGTGTCCCATAGGGACCATCTCAGCTATAATGTTAAGTGACCAAACTCAAACAAAAAGGAGAGAGGTATATGGGACACTTACATTGTAGCAAGATTGAGCATAAAAATAAACATTTAAATTACAGAGAACGGCTACGGATAGAAATAATGCTTAAAGAGGGTACCGGCACAAAGGAAATTAGTGAAATTATTGGTTGCAGCCAGAGGACTATACAGAGAGAGCGAAAACGCGGTCTAATAAAGCAAATTAAAACGAACTTGGAATATTATCAGGTATATGACGCGGATTATGCCCAGAACGACTATATAGCAAAGCATGAATGCAAGGGACCGGGACTAAAAATAGGGCACGATCACAAATTATGCGAGTATATAGAAGAAAAAATCAAAGCAAGCTGGTCGCCGGACGTAATTGCAAAAGAGATTAGAAAAAAGGCGGAATTCAAATATACAAGAATTTGCACAAAGACAATATACAACTACATAGATAAGAATGTTTTTTTAAATATCAGTTATAAGGACTTAATATATGGCAGGTATCGAAAGAGAACAGATGATAAAGTAAACAGGCCATCTTACAAAAATATAAAAGGTCGCAGCATAGAGGAAAGGCCGTCTAGTGTTGATGAACGACAAGAAGTAGGACATTGGGAAATGGATTTAGTGTTAGGCAAGCAAGGTGGGAGTAAAAGCGTCTTACTTACAATGACAGAACGAGTAAGCAGACGTGAAATCATTCGAAAACTGCCCGATAAAAGTCAACACAGCGTAATAAAGGCGCTGGATGTAATAGAACGACAAATGGGGCGAATTAAGTTTAAGGATACATTTAAGAGCATAACAGTTGATAATGGATCAGAGTTTTTAAACAGTTCGGAAATGGAGAGGTCTTGCCTTAGCAAGAAGAAAGCAAGAACGATGGTATTTTATGCGCACCCATATAGTGCATATGAACGAGGGAGCAATGAGAATATGAATCGGATGATACGCCGCTTTATACCCAAAGGAGCAGATATAGGTAAATATAGTAAACAAGAAATAAAGCGCATCGAAAATTGGTTAAACAATTATCCGAGGAAGATTCTGGATTACCATACTCCACTTGAAGTCTATAATCAGGTTGCTTAACAGAGGCGACATTTAATGTTGCAATTTATATTTTTTTACTTACAGGCAAAAAAATATTGACAAGCATAAATATACATATTATATTATATATATGCATATAGGTTTATATTTTCAAACAGTAATTTCAAACTTTAAATTGGTCCTGCGAGGCCAGAAAGGAGGAAATATATGTGCAGACCTTTTCCGGATCATGGGATATCAAGGAGTGTTCATATGTGAATCTCTTTGCTATCCTTATTTACATCCATGACTTATTAACTACAGTAATAGGAGGATTTATATGCCGAAAAGAACTGACATAAATAAAATTCTGATTATCGGATCCGGTCCTATCATTATCGGGCAAGCCTGTGAATTTGACTATTCCGGGACACAAGCCTGCAAAGCCCTGAGAAACTTGGGCTATAAAATCGTACTGGTCAATTCCAACCCCGCTACTATTATGACCGACCCGGGAATTGCAGATTCGACCTACATTGAACCCCTTAACACCAAAAGCCTCACGGAAATAATTGATAAAGAAAGGCCTGATGCAATACTGCCGAATCTGGGAGGCCAGACAGCTCTCAATCTTTGCCTGGAGCTTTATAAGAGCGGCATCCTGGATAAATACGGCGTAAAGGTTATCGGTGTTCAAATAAATGCCATTGAACGCGGAGAGGACCGCATTGCTTTCAAAGAGACAATGAACAGGCTTGGGATTGATATGCCATGCAGCAAGGCAGCCTACAGCGTTTCCGAAGCTGAGAAAATTGCAGGGGAGCTTGGGTATCCTGTGGTTATCAGGCCTGCTTATACAATGGGCGGCACAGGCGGCGGCCTGGTATATAATGCTGAAGAACTGAGGACTATTGCCAGCCGCGGAATTGCTGCCAGCATGGTGGGGCAGGTTCTGGTTGAAGAATCGGTTCTGGGCTGGGAGGAACTGGAGCTTGAAGTAGTGAGGGACAGCAAGAATCAGATGATTACAGTCTGCTTTATCGAAAATATTGATGCTATTGGAGTGCATACGGGAGATTCCTTCTGTGCCGCTCCGATGCTCACAATCAGTCCTGAGCTTCAGCAGCGCTTGCAAGAGTACGCTTATTCAGTGGTGGAAGCTATTGAGGTAATTGGCGGAACTAATGTCCAGTTCGCTCATGACCCAAGAACCGGAAGGGTTGTAATTATAGAAATAAACCCCCGCACTTCGCGTTCCTCGGCACTGGCCTCAAAGGCAACGGGCTTTCCTATTGCTTACGTATCCGCCATGCTTGCAGCCGGCCTTACCCTTGATGAGATTCCTTATTGGAGGGACGGGAGCCTGGATAAATATACCCCATCAGGAGATTATGTTGTAATAAAGTTTGCCCGCTGGGCTTTTGAAAAGTTCCCCGGAGCCCAGGATAAACTGGGAACCCAAATGCGTGCGGTCGGGGAGGTTATGAGCATCGGGAAAAGCTATAAGGAGGCTTTCCAGAAGGCAATCCGTTCCCTGGAGATCAATCGTTACGGCTTGAGCTTTGCCGGGAATTTCAATAATAATACTCTTGATGAACTTCTTTCCATGCTGACTGAGCCGACCAGCCAGCGGCAGTTCATTATGTATGAAGCATTGCGCAAGGGTGCTGATGTTGAACAGCTTTATAAGCTGACGCATATAAAACCCTATTTCATAGAGCAGATGAAGGAGCTTGTCCTGCTTGAAGAGGAAATACTTAAGTGCAAAGGAAGCGAACTGCCGGATGAACTGCTTATCAAGGCCAAAAAGGATGGTTTTTCCGACCGGTATCTGGCCCAGCTTCTTGATGTGTCAGAGGCATTAGTCCGAAGGAAAAGAACCGGATTAGGCCTGACAGAGGGTTGGGAGGCAGTGCCTGTAAGCGGTGTTGAGAATGCGTCCTATTATTTCTCTTCCTATAACATATCCGATAAGACTTCCGTAACGGACAAACCAAAAGTCATGATTCTTGGAGGAGGCCCCAACAGGATTGGCCAGGGAATTGAGTTTGATTACTGCTGCGTTCACGCAGCCTTTGAACTTAGAGATTTAGGCTATGAAACGATAATGGTCAACTGCAACCCTGAAACTGTTTCAACTGATTATGATACATCTGATAAGCTTTACTTTGAGCCCCTGACAGTGGAGGATGTATTAAGCATTTATGAGAAGGAAAAGCCTCTGGGAGTGATAGTTCAATTCGGAGGCCAGACTCCTCTCAATATTGCGGGGGATCTGGAAAAGGCCGGTGTAAGGATTCTTGGAACCTCCCAGGAAACCATAGACCTGGCTGAGGACAGGGACAGATTCCGCAGAATTATGGATAAGCTTGACATTCCCATGCCGGAGTCGGGTGTGGCGGTAAATGCCGAAGAAGCCATAGCCATAGCAAATCAAATAGGTTATCCTTTAATGGTTCGTCCGTCATATGTATTGGGCGGGCGGGGAATGCAAATAGTACATGACGAGGAAATGCTATGCACCTATATGGCTGCGGCGGTTGGAGTCACTCCCGAAAGGCCGATTCTGGTAGATAAATTCCTCGGGCATGCCATTGAAACGGAGGCAGATGCAATTTCCAACGGAGCAGATACATTTGTGCCGACAGTAATGGAACATATTGAGTATGCCGGCGTTCATTCAGGAGATTCCGCATGTATTATTCCTCCCGTAGGTATTTCTGAAGAGCACATCAGAACTATTGTTGACTATACCGGAAGGATTGCCAGGGAGATGAATGTTATCGGCCTTATGAACATGCAGTATGCCATAGCGGATAACAAGGTTTATGTTTTGGAAGCCAATCCGAGGGCCTCAAGAACTGTTCCCCTTGTTTCTAAAGTCTGCAATATACAAATGGCACGTATTGCCACAAGAATAATCATGGCTGACTGCTTGGGAGGAAGATACTCCTTGGACGGCCTTGCAAATAAAAAAATACCTCACTACGGAGTTAAGGAAGCAGTCCTGCCCTTCAATATGTTTCCTGAGGTCGATCCGGTATTGGGCCCGGAAATGCGTTCTACCGGGGAAGTATTAGGCATCTCGGATTCATTCGAATTGGCATACTATAAGGCTCAGGAAGCGACGCAGGAATTACTTCCTTCTTCAGGAACAGTGCTTATTAGTGTAAATGATGCAGATAAGCCTGACGTTCTGGAGGCTGCCAGAGAATTTTCGAGGATAGGCTTTAAAATCGTTGCTACGGAAGGAACCTGCAAATTCCTTCAAGAAAAAGGAATCAGCTGTGAAAAGGTCAATAAGGTATACGAAGGCCGGCCAAACATAGCTGACAGCATGGAGAACGATGAAATAAACCTGATAATCAATACACCTCAAACCAGACTGAGCGAATTCGATGATTCTTATATCCGCAAGATTGCTATAAAGCGCAAGGTGCCGTATATAACCACAATGACCGCGGCTCTGGCAAGCGCAAAGGGAATTGCGGCATATATAAAAAATGGATTTCATGGGAAAAAGATTAAATCTTTGCAGGAGTATCACAGAGACATAGCGGAATAGAAGTATAATGCGACATAACTGAAGTCTGCATAACCCTCCGCAAGAGACAGTATAGTATATCGAGGCACACAGATTATAATTTTGACAGGACTACTGATATGCCTTTGGAAAAGTTCTACCGGTGTCAAAAGGTCCTCCATGACCCGAGACACCTAAGCCGGCCTCCTACCGGCTTCACGAACTTTTTACCAAAGCCATATCAGAGGCCTGTTGCCAAAATCATAAAAGTGTGCCCTGCTATACTATACAAGCTCTTGCTTGGTTATGCAGACTTATAACTGTGTGCATTCTCCGGGTGCGTGGCGCGTGGCTCGAATAATGCGGCGCATTTGAAGTTTGTAGTCATCCTGCAGAGCACTATCCTTGTATAACAGCTAGCACTTATTAGCTTTGGGCAACAGAATCGAGTGAAGATGCGCAGTAAAATCCGTGGGATTTACGTGAGGTAAATCCAGCACATACCAACAGGAGGTTGGGTTTATGTGCGTCAGGATTTTACAAGTATCAAGCTCTGATTCTGTCCAAAGCTAATATCGTGTGAGTCGGTATACAAGGCTATTGCTCTGGGAGTATGACTACAAACTTATATTTATGTCGCATTATTCTTTTGCATTGCAGCCGCATGTGTCTCAAAAGTTTTTTAAAGTTTTTCTTGATTATAGAACTATTCACTAGTATTATGGAGATACTGTATTATTAAAGAAAGTTATTGTTAAAGACATATTATTTTTTAGAGTGGGAGTTAATATATGGACACATCGAAACAATTGGGCGAAGAAAAGATATCCAAACTGCTGCTGAAGTTTTCAATTCCTGCGATTGTCGGGATGCTGGTAAATGCATTATATAATGTAGTGGATCGGATTTTTATAGGGAATAGCGTAGGCCCCCTGGGAATAGCAGGGATAACCATCGGCTTTCCGATTATGCTTGTTATTATGGCCTTTGCAATGCTTATCGGAATCGGGGCGAACTCTCTGATTTCTATAAGGCTTGGAGAGCAGAGGAAGGAAGAGGCGGAGCTGATTTTAGGAAATGCAGTAGTAATGCTTGTTATTACATCGATGACAATTTCCGGTACAGGTCTGATTTTTATTGAACCGCTGTTAAGGATTTTTGGCGCCAGCGCAGCAGTACTTCCATACGCAAAAGAATATTTAAGCATAATACTTTTAGGAACGGTTATACAGACTGTCGGCTTTGGGATGAACAACTTTATCAGGGCAGAAGGGAATCCCAGAATTGCTATGTTTACGATGATAATCGGAGCGATTCTGAATACCATATTGGATCCTATATTTATCTTTGTATTCGGATTGGGCATTAGAGGTGCAGCTATTGCAACTGTTTTGTCACAGGCTGTATCAACGTCATGGGTGTTGTATCATTTCTTTGGCGGCAGAAGCACCTTAAAGGTACATACAAAAAACCTCAGGCTGCATACGCCGATAGTAGTTAAAATCGTTTCCCTGGGAGCTGCAACATTCTTCATGCAGATGGCCGCAAGCGTCCTGAATGCCATCATGAACAAAAGCCTTGTAATATACGGAGGCGATATAGCCGTTTCGGGAATGGGTGTTATAATGAGTATTGCTATGCTGATACTTATGCCGATATTTGGTATCAATCAGGGTGCCCAGCCCATTATAGGATATAATTACGGGGCACTTAAGTTTGACAGGGTGAAGAAAGCTTTGAAACTTGCAGTTGCTGCGGCAACAATTATAACAACTATTGGATTTATACTCACAAGAGTATTTCCGTCACAACTGATATTATTATTCAATAGAACGGATAAGGACTTATTGGATTTTGGAACAAGAGCGATTTCAATCTACCTGATATTTCTTCCGATTATCGGATTTCAAATTGTATCGGCAAATTATTTTCAGGCGGTGGGCAAACCGAAGCATGCGGCATTCCTGAGCCTTTCACGGCAAGTATTGATTCTCATACCGGCACTGCTTATACTGCCACTATTTTTCGGCCTGGAAGGACTGCTTATGGCAGGGCCTGCGTCAGACCTGACATCGTCGGTCATTACAGGAATTTTTCTTATTAGGGAATTGAAAAATCTGGACGCCAGGCACCGAGACGCTGTGGTGCAGGAACAGAACTAAAACATCAGGTCATATTATATGCTTGACAATTGGTGTAAAAAATACAAGAATTATAGTAAGGAATAATTAATACCAATATTTACAATTCAGAGGGTGTTGAAATGAATCTAAAAAGCCATGGGGAAGATAAAATACCGGCTGCAAAATATGAGAAGATAGCACTGGATATAGCTTACAGTATTCTCAATGAGGAATGGAAAGTCGGCGAAATGGTTAAAGGGAGGTCTACACTTTCCGGCAAATACAGCGTTTCTCCGGAGACAATAAGACGTGCATTGAAGCTGTTGGAAGAACTGCAGGTTGTAAATGTAATAGAAAAAAAAGGTATATTAATAAAATCAAAAGATGCAGCCAATAACTTCATAAAAGAACATCAATCAAAGGACAGAATACTTTCCATGCGGGAAGAGATTGTCAAATTAATGGAGGAAAAGCAGGCACTTGAAAAGCAGGTTCTTGAACGATTGGATTCCGTTATTGAACAGGCGATGCTTCTTAGAAATATTGGAATAATATTTCCTTTGGAGCTAAAAATACCTGAAAAAAGCCACTTGGTGGGAAAAACCATCGGCGAAGTGCGTTTCTGGAATCACACAGGGGCGACAATAATAGGAATAAATCGTTCCGGGCACCTGTATCTTTCGCCGGGGCCCAAGATGGTGTTCTTTCCCAATGACATTATTCTTTATGTGGGAAGCGATGCGGAGATATCTGAAAAAGTTGCTAAATATGTAAAGTAAAAACTTAAGCTGATATGGTTTCATATCAGGCTTTTTTTGCTTTCATTGCAAGCAATATTTTTTTTAAGAAATATCTGACAACTTGCTTGACAAACACGAGTTGCCTGTGATAATATTAGATAAAAGAGACAACTTAAAGAAATTGCATAAGTTGTCAGATAATGTAACTACTTGTACAGCAGTCAGAGAATTTTGAAAGGAGGCTAGCATATGACTATATTGAAAAAAGGACAACTGACCAGGCATATAAATGAAAGCAAGGAACAAGATGAATACGTTATGAGGATAATTACTCCGGAGGAGCTTGGAGATGCAGTTGCACTCCAGAAATATGTATATGAGCAGCTTCCTAATAAGCAGGTTCTGTACATGGATTCTTATGAAGAAATATATGATGATATGAAACAGGGAGCGAAGATAATCGGAGTATTCAACAAAACAGGAGATATTATTGCATACAGGTATATAGGTTTCCCGGGATGCTCTGAAAAAAATCTTGGTAATGATATTAATATGCCGAGGCAAGAATTGGCAAAGGTAGCTCATCTTGAAACGACAGTTGTGCATCCCGAATACAGAGGCAACTCATTGCAGAGTCTGACATTGCAGCAAGCCATACCAATGATTAAGGATTTTGGGTACAGTCATTTGCTTTGTACTGTATCACCCCAGAATATCTACAGCCTTTACAATATTATAAAAAACGGATTGAGAATCAAAGCACTTAAGAAAAAGTACGGTTCAGAAAAAGATGGAAAGGACGGAATGTGGAGGTTTATTCTTCATAGAAATCTGGAGCCAAGGGCGGTAAGAAAAGTAAGCCAGAATTTTGGCATACCTATCGGTGATTTTGAACTTCAGAGAAAACTTATTGATGAAGGATTTGTAGGCTTATGGCTGTATAAGGAAAGCAAGCTGCTGAATTATGTACGGTTTGAAGATGCCATAGCTAATTAGAGGTACGTCCGGAGAGGAAAATGATTGATAAAAAAAGTAAATGCACTGTATCTTCATAACGGATACAGTGCATTTCTATCTGCATTTCCTTTTAACCATTCGGAGTTATGCTGCATATTATGTAATGATACGTTTGTGGAGAAAGGAGATAGGAATTAAATTGTACAAGAATCCTTATATGTGCCCTATGAATCCGTTTTACATCTGTCCGTTCCAAAATTTAACGGAGGATACAGAGTATGATGACTCCTTCATTGAAGAGTATTACGATGAATTGTACTTTGAGGATGAATATGACGAGTATGGCTATGACGGTATGAGGCAAAGGCCGCAGGATGTCAGCCGCATCATGTCGCTTATTAACAGGAGGTTTGCCGGCCACTATCAAGAGCTTGAAAGGTACGGGGTGCGGCGTTCAGATACGCGTAACATATTTAGAAACACAGTAATATATGTATTGAGAAATGCAAACAATTATAATGGGACTATAGAGCAGAGAACAAATGCACTTCTGAATGCGCTTCGACGGGATAATCCGTATGCCTTCACCATACTTAGACGAAAAGGAGTTCCTAATGCCCGTATAAATCAAATAATGAGGGATATAATTCAATTTACGCTGGAAAATATTGAAGTAGCTGAAGGTACAGGCTGGAGCCAATGGGAAGACCTTGGGGGAATACTGACTTCCGCACCTGCAGCTGCATCCTGGCAGCCTAACCGTCTGGATGTATTTGCTAGAGGGCAAAACCAGGCATTGTGGCATATTTATTGGAACGGTGCCCGCTGGAGTGCATGGGAAGACCTGGGCGGGATTCTGACAACAGGGCCGGGAGCGGTATCATGGGGAACAAATAGGATAGATGTATTTGCAAGGGGACAGAATCAGGCATTGTGGCATATTTATTGGGATGGTATCCGTTGGAGTGCATGGGAGGATCTTGGAGGCATCATTACTTCCGAACCTGCAGCTGCATCCTGGCAGGCAAATAGATTGGATGTATTTGCACGAGGACAGAATCAATCCTTGTGGCACAAATATTGGGACGGTATCCGCTGGAGCGAGTGGGAGGATCTGGGAGGAGTGCTGACTTCAGCACCTGCAGCAGTATCCTGGGGGCCGAACAGAATAGACGTATTCGGGAGAGGGCAGAATCAGTCCCTTTGGCATAAATACTGGGATGGAACCCGATGGAGCGCTTGGGAGGATCTTGGCGGAGGGCAGATAACTTCCGGGCCAGCTGCGGCATCTACCGGAAGCAACCGCCTTGAAGTCTTTGCAAGAGGGCAGAGAAATGAACTGATGATCAGAACCTGGAACGGAACCCGATGGAGCGGTTGGAGTCCCCTTGGAGGTGTGCTGACCTCAGATCCCGCAGCAGTATCCTGGGGAGGCAACCGCCTGGATGTATTCGCCAGAGGGCAGAACAACCATTTGTGGCATATCTGGAGAGCATAGAATCAAAAGCACCATAAAAAATCTATGGTGCTTTTTTTATTGTATAGGAAAGTATACTTTCCTATACAATGGGGTATGCAAGGGGGTGAAGCCCCCTGCCGATAAAGGAGGGTGCTCAGGATGCTTGCATCCATCGAAGGGAACCATAGGGTTCTCTGGCGATAAAATACGTCGTGAGACGCATTTTTTATTGAATAAAAAAAACCTAGTAAAAAAATGCAGGATTATGTCGTTAAATGTAGAATAATGAAGTAATGTAAAGTTAATTCAGAAAATTATGAATCTTGTAAAAGTAATACAATTAAATCACTATTTTGAGGAGGGAATTGTATGAAGTCTATCAGGACAAGGTTGATAATATACTTTGGTTTAATATTAGCAGCGGTATGTGCGATTCTGGGATATGCAGCATATGACAGAGCTGCAGATGCCGTAACTCAAGAGGGGAAACGTTCCATGGAGGTGGCGGCACAGGAGGCATCAATGCTTGTACGGAGCTTTCTGGACCAAAAAATCATACTTATGGAAGCCGTAGCAGTTCAAAAGATACTCACTGATGAAACTCCATGGGAAGAGAAGGTGGCAACCCTGCAGCCCGAAGCGGAAAGGAACGGTTATGAAACCTTTGCGATTGCTGATTTGGAAGGTAATGCCACCAGACTGAAAGGCAATCCTGTTAATGTCGCTGACAGAGACTATTTCAAGCTGGCGGCAAGCGGAAAATCAAATGTTTCGGATGTTCTGATAAGCAAGGCCACAAATAAACCTTCAATCATAGTTGCTGCTCCTATAATAAGGAACGGAGCCGTACAAGGCGTATTATACGGAGTGGTTGACGGAACGGAGATTACGAATATTACCAACAAAATAAAGCCAGGGGGCACCGGTTATGCGTATATAGTAAATAAATCAGGAGTGCTTATGGCACATCCCAATGCTGAATATGTAACTACACAGTTCAATATTATTGAGGATGGGAAGGAAAGGCCGGAACACAAAAAACTGGCGGATCTTGCAGAGAATAAGATGACAAAGGGAGAGACAGGGGTAGATTCGTATTACTTTGAAGGCAGCACGCGCATTGCCGCCTATACATCGGTTCCGGACACAAATTGGAGTGTGGCAGTAGCGATTCCTGAAGGTGATTTGCTTGCGCCGGTGAAAGTGTTGAATTTTTGGATTTTAATCGTTTCAGCAGTTGGAATTCTCTTGGGAATAGTGTTTACATATTTCATCAGTTTTTTTATAACCAAACCGATAATGGAGGCCAGCAGATACGCAAAGAGGATAGCAGAGCTGGACATTACCCAGGATGTTTCCGAAAACCTGAAAAAGAGGAAGGACGAACTGGGTATCCTGGCAAATGCTTTTCAAACAATAACAGACAGCCTCAAAGGATTCGTCAGGGAGATAGCGGATGCTTCGCAGCAGGTGGCGTCTTCTTCCGAAGAATTGACTGCCACAAGCCAGCAGGCGTCAATGTCCGCTGAAGAGGTTGCAAGGACTATTGAAGAAATGGCAAGAGGAACCAGTGATCAGGCAAGGGATACTGAAAACGGTGCAGTAAAGGTGAATGAGATAGGCGGCATGATAGCTGAAGAAGAGCTTCAAAGGAAGATATTGAATGAAGCGGCAAACGAAGTTGTACATCTTAAAGATGAAGGATTCCAGTCTTTGAACAATCTTGTGGAAAAAACTGAGGCCAGCAATAAATCATCCAAAGAAATATACAATGTTGTGCTGAACACCAGCAACAGTGCAAGAAAAATAGAGAATGCAAGCCAAATGATACGAAGCATAGCGGAGCAGACAAACCTGCTAGCCTTGAATGCAGCGATAGAAGCAGCCAGAGCTGGAGATGCGGGAAGAGGATTTGCAGTAGTTGCAGATGAAATACGTAAATTGGCGGAGGATTCCAATAAATTTACAAAAGAGATTGAAGAGATAGTTGTAGAGCTGATAGATAAGACGGACAGTGCAGTAGCTACAATGAAAGAGGCAGCGGCTTTGACGGAAGCTCAAACGGAAGGCGTAGAAATAACAAAGACCAAGTTTGAAGGTATTGCAGAGGCCATAGAAAAGACAAAAGAGGCATTAGGTGCGTTGAATAAGACTGGAGAAGCCATGAATCTAAAGAAGGATGAAATAATAGATATTATCCAAAACCTGTCCGCCCTTTCTGAAGAAAATGCGGCAGGTACGGAGGAGGCATCCGCTTCAGTGGAGGAACAGACTTCGTCAATGGCAGAAATCGCCAGTGCCAGCCAAGAACTGGCAAAGCTTGCTGAGGATATGCAAAAGAGTATATCTAAATTCAGAATTTAGCAATATAAAGCTTCGGGTATCCCATAGGAGGGCACTGCATAAGGCGGTGCCTTTCTTTTATACGGCGGTAATAAGTGGTATAATATAATTAGCAGATTATAGAAATATGTATGGAAGGTGTTAATATGAACGGTATATTAAATATTATAAAGGACAGGACACTGACTTATGAACAAAAGATAGTAAGCTTGGCCCGGGCTGCAGAAAACACCCTGAGTGTTCTTCCGATATCAAAAGAAATACAGGAATACAGAAGAGAAGGAATAATATGCGATTTGAATGAGGGAAACGCGCCGTACAGGCCCCGTTACATAGTACCTGACTATGAAAGGTTTATGAGACAAGGCAGTGAGTTCCTGAGACTGAAGCCTGCAAGGGATATATGGGAAGCCACGAACAATCTGTTGATATTGTACAGTCATGTTCCCTCCGTTACTACAATGCCTGTGTATGTAGGGAACCTGGATACTTTGCTGGAGCCTTTTATTAAGGACGAGGAGGAGGCATATAAGGCTGTCAGGTTA
This sequence comes from Clostridia bacterium, assembly GCA_017994115.1. Taxonomy (GTDB): domain Bacteria; phylum Bacillota; class Clostridia; order Lutisporales; family Lutisporaceae; genus BRH-c25. The sequence goes on from JAGOLK010000026.1 coordinate 22,339, forward strand.
TTCCTGATGCACCTGGACCGTACCGTTACCGATTCATTCTGCCACGCGAACATTGGCCCGGGGGCAACAAAAGCAGGAAGACTCATTTTAAGGGCTGAGAAAGAGCTTCAGGATGCTGTCCCGAACCTGACAATCAAATACAGTAAGGATACTCCTGAAGAATTTGCATTGGAAGCGGTGGAAACAGCCCTTGTATCTGCAAAACCCAGCTTTGCAAATCATGAGATGTTTGTTAATGACTTTGGTATCAATTATTCAATAGCCAGCTGTTATAACGGGCTGCCAATAGGGGGAGGAAGCTATACTCTTG